>DQTU01000138.1 GCA_015662615.1 Campylobacterales bacterium
CCTTCAAAGATCATCAAAATTTTAAGACCTTTATCCTTGAGATGATTTTGGAACTTTAAAAGCTCCACCTGCAATCTTGATAACTCTAGCAAAAACAGCAAAAGAAGTTGTAAAATACCAAGAAACCCCAAAAGATGGAAAAGTATGTAGAGACTGTCTGCACTTTATAGCTGAGACCAATGAGTGTAAAACGGTTGCAGGAGCAATAAATCCAGAGGGATGGTGTAGTATCTATTTTAAAAATCCTATGCTCAAAAAAGAGACCAATGAAACAAATATAACAGCTAAGACAGTATAGACTTTTAGATAAATACCCTATCATGAGGACAAAGGAGTCTTCATGATAGATAAAACACAACTTCCACTTGTAAGTATTGAAGCGATAAATGAGATACATTTTGAAGAGGTAGATATCCTCAACACCCTCTCAAATCTCATCGACGAGCAAGATACAGACACCATAACTTCACAGATAAAACTACTCGTTGAACATATGCAAAAACATTTCTCTTTTGAAGAGGGATTGATGAAAGATAAAAGCTATCCCATGTACACAATCCACCAAGCAGACCACAATAAAGTGCTTAGTGAAACACGATATATACTCATGGATTGGAGAAATACGAAAGATATTGATAGGTTAAAAGAGTATTTTCAAGATGAGCTTATCGCATGGCTTGACCAACATATAAAAGCTATGGATATGCCGATGGCAGAGTTTTTAATGTCAAGTTAATTCAAATACAATTTTTAATCCTTGATCAATTTTCATCAAAGTGTCTGAGTCAATGGCACCTCTCTTTTTAACAAATCTTTCTTTGATATCAATAGGCCTAGTTTGTAAACAATCAGCAATTGATTTTTTTGAAAGACCATTTTTGACATTGATATCAACTGTAATATTTGAGAGTATAAAACTTTTTTTTTCACTCCAATTTGTCAAAGGAACCACTTGAAGAATCGGTACTCTTTTATTGTATATATCGTTTGTAACGATGATACAAGGTCTAATTTTTCCTGTTTCTGAGCCTTTGGTTGGATTTAGATTGATATCTATAATATCTCCTCTTTTATACATCTTTTACCCAATCTTCTACATCGTCCAGCCACTCTTTTGCTTCGCAGTCTTCTTCATAAAGTTCAGCATACAACTGTGCTGATTTTTTCAACTTCTCTTCTTCGTAAGCTCTCTTCATGCGTCCTAATGCATCTCGAACCATAGAACTTTTATCTTTAAAACCAAGCTCTTTATGAATATCTATAAAATGAATAAGCTCTTGAGTTAGGGTAACTTTTGCTTGCAGCATTTTAGGCTCCTTTATTAAGTACTAATATAGGAGCATTATATAGGATATTATATTAAAATTTGGTAAAGAGTGATATCGTATTTTATCCTTTTTGGAGCTAGTTGTTGAGTTATTAGATTATGAATTAGGGCAAACATGTATGATTTTAGTCAAGTTTCATACCCTCTCTTTTGTGCGTAAGGTCAATGAATAATATAAACTTATTGAAAAAATCAAAATATTATCCTAATAAACCAGTAAAACATAAATTGGTTTTCAAAGTAAGAGCCCAATTCAAACAATCCCCTTTAACACCTCAGCCACACGAAACGAGTTCGCATAAATCGTCCATGTATAAGGTACACTTCCACCAGTTGGCATAAAACTTCCGTCAGTTACAAAAAGATTTGACACTTCATGAGCTCTGCAATCTTTATCTAAAACAGAGGTTTTAGGGTCATTTCCAAAACGACATCCTCCAGCTTGCAAATTTTGGGGAGGATATGGACTTACAGAACTAGAGATATTTTTTGCTCCCATCTTTTTTAAAACTTGTTCTGTTTTTTCTGCCAACAGTTTTCCAACCTTTACATTTTGAGGATGTGAATCTATTCTGATTTTTGCTACAGGTGTACCATGCTTATCAAGATATCGTGCATCTACATCCACAAAACAGTCATCATTTGGAATCCAATCGTTAAAAATCTCAAAATCAAGTTGTTTTTTCTGATTTAATTTTTCATAAATTTTATCTTGAAGTGCTTCTCCCCATATCAAGCTTCCCTCTTCCCACTTTTGTCTATTGGCTTTGACGATGGGATTGACATGCTCAAAAAGGGCTTCAGATATCCCACCTTTTGTTTTATCGTCTAGAAAATACCAATCTTTAATCGTACGATTTATAAACAACCCCTCGACCATTAACTCTTTTAGCTCCATGCTACTTTTATCCAATGTGCCACTGACAACTCCACCGGCCGAAAAGAGTAAATTTTTACCTACTTGCCCATTATTGTTTGCTAAACCATTGGGGAAGTTTTCTGATCTAGAGTTGAGTAAAAGTCTTGAGCTCTCTACTGCTTGGGCTGCCACAACAAATATCTTTGCCTGCACAGTTTTACTATTTCCCACCATGTCAATGTATTCAACCTCTTTTACCTGATGCTCTTTCTCAACCAATTTTTTTACAAACGCATGGGTAATGATCGTTAAATTCCCCGTTTTCAAAGCGGGTTGTAAAAGTGCTGCACGAGAACTTCCTTTGGCTCCACTACTACATCCATAACTTCCACAATAGTTAGAATAGTAACAAGCATTCCTATCTTCTTTGGCAACGCTCAAGATTGCACGAGGTGTTTTAACAGCAGTTATCCCCAAATCTTTGCAACTTTTGTCAATCAGTTTTGAGATTGGATGTTCATCAGTCGGAGGAGATGGAAAATCTTTAGTGCTTCTTGGTTCTTGAAATTTATACGGTGTTACTTGACCACTGATACCAACAATGCGTTCAGCCTTTTCATAATAAGGCTCCATCTCCTCATAAGAAATAGGCCAGTCAACTACATTTGCCCCTTTTATCGCTCCAAACTCACTTAAAAGTCTGAAATCTTTTGGATGCAAACGATGAAAAAAACCACTCATAAAGTTTGAAGAACCCCCGACAACATTTCCATTCCAAAAATCCCAACCTGATTTATAGGTAGGAGTTGCTCTCCACTCGCCATCCTCTTTCTCTTCAATTAGGTGGTATTCATCTTTTAATTTTGGGGTAACGATACTTCGTCTACAAAAGGCGATCTCATCTTTGGAAAAATCTTCCTCTTTATAAAAACCACCTTTTTCTAGGATAAGCACTTTTTTACCAGCTTTTGTTAATTCATAAGCAATTGGTCCAGCTCCAGCTCCACTTCCTATGATGCAGATATCAAACATGAATAACTCCAAATCTTTTTTTGGGTCTTGGTACTCCAGCATTGTGATCAAAACTTTTCCAACCAATCTCTTTGACATTTCCCCCATACAGAGGATCACTAAAAAGTGCTTCAAGGGTATAATTTAAAACCATTGAAATCCAGTTTTCACCAAATCGCTCTTTGGAAAATGCTTTTAAAATTTTCTCTTTTTCTATGGAGGTAAGATCCATCTTATAACCTCTACTTTGTAGCTCTTCAACCCCTCTAAACAGAAACTCCAAATCATCTTTATCAAACGAGTTATCTTTGGAAACAATTTTTAGATATCTAATCGCTTCAAATTCAGAGGCACTTGGATAACGCTTAGTTTTAGGAAACAGTTGATTTTGAACACTTTCCAAAACATCCCATCTATCTTCCTTCTTCCAAAAAGAGAAAAATCCAAAAGAGAAAGTTGCAAAAAGTGGTACAAATATAAATATTCTTCTTGTCATAAGCTACCTTTTGAATAATCATAACACAATAATGTGTAGTGAATGTGGAGCAGGAAAGTGTGGTACAAGCGGCAAATGCGGTACGGGCAAATGTGGATAATAGCAAAACTATTACAAAGTGTAACAAAATATAAGAACATGCTACAAATTAGTAATTATATTTTTACTTATACTTCTTTTTTGGTAAACTATATTTATCTAAATTAAAAAGGAGTTTCTATGAAAAAGCTGATTTTAAGCTCGATCTTAGCAATTGCAGTCATAACTATTTCTGGCTGTAGTAGTAAATGTGGTGGTACTTGTGCTCCAAGTTATCCAACATGTGTTAAACCTACTTGCGGTTGCAAGTAAAACGTATATAAGGAGATTCACTCTCCTTATAGTATATATTCCTTCATAACTAAATATTTTCCATTTATTTTTTACTACTATTTCTTTAATTACACCTGCTTTAAGAGTATTACATAGAACAATATCCTCCTAAATGTACATTTTGTAACAAATTATATAAAAAATCGAAAAAAAAACAGTTACTATTGCATTTTTTATCCTATTTAGGTAAACTTTATTTATCTTTAATAAGGAGTGGTAATGAATAAATTACTTTTAGGATCTTTAATCGCTGTGGCGATGATCGCTTTTAGTGGATGTACTTACAAAACAGCATCTGAAGCAAAAGCTAAGTCAGTTTGTATGGGCTGTGAAGGTCTGCCTGATTGTGTCCCCGGACCATATGGCGATTGTCTTCCAAAAAAGAAATAAGAATTAAGAAGAAAATTTAATGAAAGGAGAAATCATGAAAAAGATTGTTATCGGTACAGTTTTAGCTCTATCTGTTATTGCATTCAGCGGATGTACTTACAAAAGTTCTTGTGCACCTAAACTTCCTACTTGTGCTTCAGCTTGTACCCCAGCATCAGCACCTTGCGGTTGCCCTAAGTAGAACACATGATTTTGAAGTAAGAGATATTCTTACTTCAAATCAATTACTTCAAACATTGTTAGTATAGTATCTTGTAAAAAAAATCCATTATCATCACTAATCATAAGATAGATATTATCTTTATAATGCGTCAAACCTTCAAAATTATCCAAATTCCAACCTTCATCACTTTTCATAACCGCTAAATTTTTTGTTTTACATATGCCATTTTGTATATTATTTAAATAGACTTTTTTTAAGGTTATCTGTATTTTAAAATTCCTCTTATTAAAATCTCGCTGTAGCACTAACAAATTTCCATCAGCCATCATCTCAAACTCAGTCACAGCATTATCAAAATAATCTTTTTTAAATTTACATACCTCGCCATCTGAGTTAAAAATCCCCTGATATCCCATTTTTTGATCTTTGAGTGGAAATTCTGCAGTAGTCAATATCCCATATTTGGGATGATAGGTCAGAGCCTCCAAAGCTCCATTTGTACCTTGATAATTTTTGATACTTTTCAATCTTTTGGGCAAAGTAATTTTCTGTTTTTTATCCCCATTTCCATACACATCAAACTTCATAATTTTTGGATATTTTTCAAATGATACTAAAAGTGCTTTTTTATCTCCATCACGAACTAGCGTCAACCCTTCAGAATCAGCTCTATGTCTCAAAAGTTTTCTGCCATATTCATCTTTAAGTCGATAAGCGCTAATTGGTTTAAGCTCTTTAATCTCATTATCTTTTACAATCATCCTCAAACTATAAAGTCGCCCTCGGTCATTTAGAGCATACAAAACATCACGGTTTTCATCATAGGCAATTCCAGAAATCCCATAAAACTTCTCGCCATCAATTCTAGAGATATCAATAATACGACTATCCAAAATCTTAATACCCATAAACTTACCGCTACATACTGAGTATGGAGCAATTTGATGTTTCTCTAAAGCTTGACTAAAAACAGCCAAAAAAGCAATTAAGATAAAAAATTTCATTTGATAACTTCCTCCACAGCCTTTGAACAAAGTGCAAGTCCAAAAGCCCCAGTCACTCCCACAAACGAGCCAAGATCCGTACATTTTGGCTCTTCAGGAGAAAATACAACTGGAAAATCCCCCTTAAATCCACTCTTTTTAAGCTCATATCGAAACTTCTTTGCCAAAGCATCTCCATGTGTCTTCCAAATAGATTTCATCTCTATTTTAGTGGGGTCAAGTTTCTTTGCTCCACCAGTTGCACTAATCAACTTTTCTCCCACAACATGAGCCAATGCTACCTTTGCCGGCATATCATCTATCGCATCTATGACTAGATCAAATTCAGAAAAATCAAATGCTTCACACCACTCTTTTGTAACTTTTTGATGTAAAGATTTTACAGTCGGATAAATGGTTCTTAGATGCACAACTTTAACAGCATCTACCGCTTCACTGCCTATCTGTCTGTTTTGATTGGTAATATCAAAGCTATCATGATCAACTATCGTAATGTCCTGCAAACCACTTCTAAAAAGACAATCCAAACAAAAGCCCCCTACTCCGCCAACTCCTAAAAGAAGAACTTTGGCAGATTGAAGCTTTTCAAAATCAGTTCCAAAAATCGAGCGGCTTCTGGTAAATCTCATATCCACTCTTCCAAAGTTTTGATATCATCATGAGACGTCATATCTAAATGTATCGGTGTGATAGAAACAAATCCTTGCTCGATAGCAGATAAATCACAAATCTGATCATCCTGACTTTCACGCCATTCTAAGCCTGGAAGTCCGATCCAGTAGTACTCTTCCCCTCTTGGATTTCTGTGTAAATGTGCACTATTTACATAAAGTCTATATCCTGTTTTTGTAACTTTGTAGCCTTTGAATTCTGATTTTTTAATAGGAGGAACATTGATATTTAAAAGTTTTCGCTCCCCCAAAGGAAAAGAACCTTCAAGAATTTTTGTTGCCAATTCTCTAACAACCTCTCCAGCTAACTCATATCCAAAATCAAATATATTTTGACATTTATCCTTACAAACTTGAGAAATTGCAATAGAAGGAATTCCAAATAAAACTCCCTCCATAGCACCAGCAACCGTACCACTATAGGTAATATCCTCACCCATGTTTGAACCACGATTGATACCACTGATAATCAAATCTGGTTTCTCATTTTCACCAAAATAGGAGTTTAAAGCAAGAAAGATACAATCCGTCGGAGTCCCGTCATCAAGCTTGTAAAAATCATCATCAACCTCAACAAACCTCATCGGACGAGTCAAAGTCAAACTATGAGCACAAGCCGATTTTTCAGTAGAAGGAGCCACCACAACCACACGAGCGATAGACCTCGCCACATCAATAAGGACTTTTAAACCCTCACTTTCATATCCGTCGTCATTTGTAATAAGTATTGTTTTTTGTTTTTTCATGAAGGCATTATATAGAAAATTGTTAACATGTCGCTATGCTCTTTTAGTTTTTTTCTATTCTCACACGATAAAAATAGACTCAATTAAAACATTGTATAATTAAAGAAATCAGAAGGAGTTAACTATGCAATTGATAAGTGTAGGAGATTTTAAAACAGATTCAAAATAATGGAGAAAAATATATCATCCAGTATGGAAAAAAACAGAAAAATGTTGCCATCATTGTGCCTTATGATGATGCTTTAGCTGAAGCAGAAAGTAGAAAGTTTGGTATCTATAAAGGAAAAGGTAGTTTTAAGATACATGATGATTTTGCTATGAGCGAAGAAGAGTTGTTGCTCTTATGAAGTATATAATTGATACACATATTTTTTTATGGCTACTGTATGAACCTGAAAAAATAGACAAAATCAAACTTAAAATACTTGGAAATCCTGAAAACAATATCTACATAACTTCTATTAATTTTTGGGAAATATCACTTAAGTTTGGTTTGGGAAAATTAGAGCTCAATGGTTTAAAACCAGATGACCTGCCTGAGTGTGCTTTAAAAATGGGTATAAAGATCTTAGAGATAGACTCAAAGAACATGGCAACTTATCATAAATTAAAAAGAGTTGAAAAGCACAAAGATCCTTTTCACAGACTGATAATTTGGTACTGTATAAATAATGATTTCATTTTAGTGAGTAAAGATGGAAAGTTTAGTGAATATAGTTCACTTGGGTTGAAGGTAATTTAATTAGGATGGAGCTAAACAAACTCCATCCTATCCATAAATCTTAATAATAAGCAGGTTTTGAGTGACTTCTAAAATCTCTTAGGAGTGATGCAAAAGGATGCTCAGACAACTCATAATCTCTAACCTTTTCAAATACAAATTTCACACCTTCCCCAACCATTCCAACAACAAGCATAGTCGTCATCATTACAAATAAAGATACTACGCTAAATATGCCTATTGATTCTTTTAATACTCTCATAATAAATCCTTTTTTCTTTTTGTATGTTGAAATTATATCAACAGAGTGTGTACTAAATGTGTAACTACTTTAACATATTTGCACAAACGATTGGCAAATACAATTTCCTTGACATAAATCCAAATACTTACTACAATTTAAACATGATAAAAAACATAGATAGAGATTTTAAAAACTCTCACGGCAAATCAATCCTTTTTTTAGGTAAATTCCACTCCTTAAGCAGAGAGGATTTAGAACTATTTTTAGAAAAATTCGACATTAACTATATAGATACTTTAGATAAAAATATTGAGATGGTTGTGGAGGGTACAATCATGTCCCCTCTTGAAGAGGAAATTGCTTACGATGCGTATAAAAAGAAAATTCCTACATACAATACGGAACAATTTGAAAAGCTTTATGCATCAAAACTAAACAGTGATACACTTTTGATGAGCCTGAAACTTTCCAATGACCAAACTAAGTTATCAAAACTACTGCACAATACCCATCTTGATGATACACTTTTTTTAAAGCTATTTAAGATGTATGATTGGGGAGAAGAGGGATTGTTTGACAATAGTGAGAATATGGAGATTTCCACACTTTTCACAAAAAGATTTTATAAAAAAGAGCGTTTTGATCCTGCTACTTTTCACTCTCCTATCTCTATCTTTGAGATTGCGATCATTAGTGAAAATGATGGGGTTTTGGAAACACTTTTTAGTATGCCAAACCTAAGCGTAAAACAGAGTCGTTCAGGGCAAAAACGTCCAATTGACATCAAAGAAGCACTCGCAACCAACAGCTTTTTAAACCAAGATACACTCAAAAGACTTGTAAGATTAAATAATAGAGGTGTTGACTATTTTTTAGCACAAAATCCCCTATTAGATGCAGATATCGCAAATATATTATATGAGAGAAGCGATACAGAGATAAAACAAGCCCTCGCAACTAATAACAATATCAGTGACAAACTATTTAAAGCCCTGCTTGAGCATGAGTCTGCAGCACAAAATCTACTTTTATATCAAAAAATAGACCTCAAACGCTTTAAACTTATCAATAATCTCCACCCCAATATCGGGGAAAATGAAACGCTCAGCGATGAAGTGATACAAACACTTATTGAGGATAACAACATAGAGACTATTCAAAACCTGAGTGCCAACGAGTCCATTTCATTGCGCTTTTTAGAAAAAATTTACGCCCTTAACAATCCAAGCTTTTTTCCTTACCTCTCTTCAAATAAAAACATATCACAAGAGATGATTAGAGAGTTTTATGCAAAAAAAGAGCGTGAAATCGATACTTCTTTAGCAATCAACCCCTCTTTATCAAAGTCGATTTTAGAGGAACTTTACAATAGGGACGATTTTGAGATAAACAAATCTTTAGCACTTAACGAATCAACGCCAATTGAGTATCTGCAACAACTACAACTCGACACTAGGCTTTTGAATTATCTCAAAGAAAACAGTACTTTTACAGAAAATATATTAAATAATTTAGGCATATAAGATGAAATTAACCGATATTTATAATGCACTTGAGCACTTTACCAAATCAAATCTTCCAGTTTTTATCTGGGGACCACCGGGAATTGGAAAGTCATCCGTGGTAAAACAGATAGCAAACGATCACAAGTTAGAATTTATAGATTTGCGTCTTTCGCTACTTGATCCAACCGACTTAAAAGGTATCCCATTTTTTGATAAAGAGAATAACCAAGCGGTTTGGGCATCTCCAAACTTTTTGCCAAAAGATAAGAACTCAAAGGGAATTCTTTTTCTAGATGAGATAAACACAGCGGCTCCTTCTGTTCAAGCTTCTGCTTACCAACTCGTACTTGATAGAAAAGTGGGAGATTACTCCCTCCCTGATGGTTGGAGTATCGTAGCTGCTGGAAACCGTGAAAATGACAGAGGTGTAACTTACCGCATGCCGCCTCCTTTGGCAAATCGTTTTGTGCATCTAGAGATGGAAGTTGATTTTGAAGATTGGAAACTTTGGGCACATGAGAGAGGAATTGAAGCTTCAATTATCGGATTTTTGAGTTTTGATAAAGAGAAGCTTTTTGATTTTGATCCAAATAGGAATGAAAAAAGTTTCCCCACTCCAAGATCTTGGGAGTATGTCGATAAGATTTTAAAATCAGGACTGAGTGAAAAGCTACTTTTGGAGTCTGTTTCTGGTGCCATTGGAAAAGAGTGCAGCGTTGAGTTTATGAGTTTTCGAAAAGTTATGGATAAGTTGCCAGATATTGGGAAAATAGCAAATGGAGAACTTAAAAGTATCGAAGATGAAGAACATAAAGTTCTTTTTGCCTTATGCGCAGGGCTGATAAACCATCTCAAAGAGTTTGATAAAAAAGAAGAAATTGACAATGTTTTAACATTTTCGATGGAACTTCCTAGCGAGTTTTCTATCATGCTTGTCAAAGATATGCAAAAAAATGGCATTGGAGTTGAAAGTGCCGCTTCTTGGGAAAGTTGGGTAAGAAAGTTTAGTTACTTACTCTCATGAAAGATAAACTAGAGCAGGCAAAAGCAAAGCTTATGTTAGAGCATCCCTACTTTGGCTCTATCGCAAGTGCACTTGATATCAAAACCAATGATGATCTCGAATCCTTTAGTAGTGACGGGAATCTATTTGAATACAATGATGAATATCTAGCAGATTTAAGTGTCCAAGAAATTGAATTTGCACTTGCCAACTCTGCTATGCACTACGCTCTAAGCCATAAAAATCGCATCAATCAAAGAGATGATTGGCTTTGGCAATTGGCAACAGATTACTCTATCAATTCTATGCTTGTTAAAAATGATATGTTTCCACCTGAACGCATCAATCTTCAAGCTCGTTTTGATGATATGTATGCGGAAGAAATTTATGCCATATTAGAGAGTGAGATAGATGAAAAAGAGTACACCGAACAAGAAGAGAAATTCCAACAAAGTAAAAAAGAGCAAGTCTCACAAGATGATAAAGAGTCCATCGATGAAGAGTTTTTAAACCAAATCAATCAAAAGATTAAAGAGCAAGGCGAACTTCCAAAAGATTTTAAACGCCACTTCCCTGAACTTTTTATGGATACTATCGACTGGCGTTCAGAGTTACACCGATATCTCAATGTTCATGCCAAAGAGGATTATCAATTTTTTCCACCCAATAAAAAGTATATCCATCAAGGGTTTGCACTTCCTTCTCTAAAAAGTGAACTCTTAAAAATTGTTGTCGCCATCGATACTTCAGGATCTATAGATACAGACCTACTAGCCACTTTTTTCTCCCACTTTCAATCTATCATGGAGAGTTTCAAATCTTACGAAATAGACCTAATAGAGTGTGATGCGAAGATACAAGAACACAGGGTTTTTTATCCAGGGGAGATGATAGAGTACAAAGCAGTTGGAGGTGGAGGAACAGACTTTCGTCCACTTTTTGAGTATGTAGATATTGAAATTCCAGATGCTAAAATCGTCATCTATTTTACAGATGGATTTGGTACTTTTCCACAGTTCACTCCGATTTATGACACACTTTGGGTCATGCCTGAAGAGATTAAAGTACCTTTTGGAGAGGTCTTGGAGTTAAGTTAAATAGTTGTCCAGTTTCACCACGTTATGGTTGCCTAGTTTCATAAGTAA
>DQTU01000289.1 GCA_015662615.1 Campylobacterales bacterium
CTTGAAAAGTAAGTATGATCTTAAAGATGTTGTCTTTATGATTGGTGGAAATTTGGCTGTTGGGGAAGTGGATAGTGCGACGATTGTTCCAAAGTATAAGGCTTATGGGTTTGACTTGGTTTTTCATCAAATTGACTTGGGTATTGGGCTTGATGAGCTTGAAGTCTATCTAAAAGAGAGAGCATCATGAGCCTACTTCAACGAGAGAGAGAAGCGATTCTTGGTGGTGAGTATGTTGACAATTTTGATTTTGATGAAGTTGAAGCGTTTATAAAGGGAGCAGATAAAGAGCTTTTTATCTCTCATAAGTTTAAAAACTCTGACTCTATTTTAGTCCAGCCTCGTGGTGGTTTTCCCACTTATGATAAGGTTTTTAAGCTCTATGAAGAGTTTAAAAAAGCGGATGTTGATGTTTTGCCTTTGACGATTGACAGCAATACTCGTTTAAATGATTATGCCTCTGCTAAAAAGATGTTAAAACTCTCAGAAGAGAATGATGTGGATATGCTCAATGGTTATCCGCTTGTAAACCATGGGTATCGAACCACTCGAAAGATGATAACGCATTTTAAAACACCGATATCGCTTCGTCATGGGACTCCTGATGCGAGGCTTTTGATTGAGATTGCTTTGGCTTCTGGGATTTTTGAGATTGAGGGTGGCCCTATCACTTATCTTCTTCCTTACTCTAAAAACTTTCCTTTGGATAAAGCGTTTTTGTATTGGAAATATGTTGAAAAAGTGTGTGCAAAATACTCCACGCTAAATGAGCCGATAAATCGTGAATCTTTTGGACCTTTGAGTGCTACGCTTCAACCTCCTGTAATCGTTTTAGTGATTCAGATATTGGAAATGCTGCTCTCCATGGAAGAGGGTGTGAAGTCGTTTTCAGTAAGTTTTTCTCAAACTGGCTCGATGAACCAAGATGTGGTTAGTTCAAATGTTCTTAAAAAACTTTCTCGTGAATATGCGGATAAGTTTGGACATCAGGATGCCACGATAAATCTTGTTTACCATCAATGGATGGGTGCATTTCCAAGAGATAAAAACCACTCTGACTCTTTGATAAACACGGCTACGGTTATCGCTTCGATGGTTGGTGCTGATAAGATTATCACAAAAACTAGAGATGAAGCACATGGGATTCCTACCAAAGAGTCAAACGCCCAAGCGGTTTCAAATGTAAAATATACGCTGAACATGTTGAAAGGGATTCCTACTATTGTCGATGCCCAGGAAGAAGAGAACCTTACAAACTCTGTACATGAGATAATGGAAGCGGTTTTTAATGACCCTGCTGACACTCTGTGGCGAAAAGTTTTTAATGCGATTAAAAAAGGGCATATTGAGATACCTTTTTCTCCGCATATCATCAATAACAATGAAGTGATTACGGTGCGTGATGCAAATAGCAATATCAGACTTTATGACAAAGGGAATTTACCGCTTTCGGATAAAAGTTTTGCGTTTGAGAGGTCAAAATTAAACATTGGAAAAGATAAAAAACTGGTGGATGAAATCATCAAG
>DQTU01000320.1 GCA_015662615.1 Campylobacterales bacterium
AAAAGTTGGATGTGCAATGAGCAAATACAGAACTGGAGATTTTAAAAACTGGTATTTGATAGTTTGTAAATATAAAACTCCTGGAAATTATGTAGGGCAAAAGCCCTATTAATTTCCTATAGAGCCTTGTGGGTCTCCTCAGGGCTAAAGTGAGGCCAAGATAGTTTTGTCCCACCCAATAGATGAAAATGCAGATGTTGAACTTCCTGCCCACCATCATCGCCATTGTTGGTAATAAGCCTATATCCACTCAAATCTAGTCCCATTTTTTTAGATACTTCTTGGATAAATGGGGTAATTGCACTCATTAACGCAGGTGTAACATCCTGAAATTTTTCAACATGAACCTTTGGAATAATCAAAAGATGAATTGGCGCTCTTGGATTGGCATCATGAAAGCATAAAAACTCGTCATTTTCTAGTATCTTATTTGATGGGATTTCACCCTCTACAATTTTACAAAATATACACATTGGTTTCCTTTTTATTTCATGGTAGTGGATATTGGCTTTATGGTTTGTTAATTTTTTATATCTTTTGTGCTAAAAATCTTTCATCTGCGAAAATGAAATATCCCCAGTTAAAAACTTCATCAATTTCATTGCTTTTTGACAACTTAATAACTGAAAAAATAAAATATGAACTTTTTCGCTTTGGTGTTCATTATAAGTTTTAAAAAAAATTATGAAAAAAGTAACTAATTTTTTCATTTATATTTCAAAATGAAATATTATTTTAACCTTTTTAGATTTTTTGCTAGAATATTTGTAAAGTAGAAAGGTGGTACAATGTGAAAGAGTTAGAAGTTATTGGCAAAGAGATTGAGATATACAAGATAAAATTGTTTTTGTTTGTCGCTATTTCAGGTGGAAGTTGGGTTTATGCATTTAAGCTTGATGGAGTTGCTTTTAAAATGGTACTTTTTTCTGTATTCGCTGTAATAAGTTTTGGTATTTTTACTAATATTACAAAACTTAGCGACTCATAAAAAGAGTTAAAAGGATTAAAAAATGGTTGAATTTATATTTGCGATTACATTTGTTATTGCTGCTATACTAGGACATATTGCAGTTAAAAAAAATTGGAAAATAGTATATTATCTTTGATTTTAAGTTATACTTCAATTTCTCTTACATAATTGGCTATTAAACAACTTTTATATACAATCTCACAAAAACTTACAGGTAAACAAAATTGGAAAATTTACAAGAGCTTATAGAGTCTGCTGATACGCTTCAGACGCTGGAAGTGGCACGGATAGAGATATTTGGGAAAAAAGGTATTTTGGCGGCAGAGTTTGCCAAGATGAAGAGCGTACCAAATGAAGAGAAAAAAGAGTTTGCGAAAAATCTTAATATTGAGAAAGCAAAGTTAACTGGGCTTTTTGATGCTAAAAAGAGCTTGTTGCAAGAGGCTGCCTTGAGTGAGAGTATGAAAAAAGATGGTGTTGATGTCACGCTCTTTAACTCTTATAATGAGAGTGGAGCTTTACATCCTGTGAATGAGACTATGAATAAAATCATTGATTATTTTGTCAGCATGAACTTTTCAATTGAAGAGGAGCGACTTGTTGAAGATGATTTTCATAATTTTGAAGCTCTAAATCTGCCAAAGTATCATCCAGCAAGAGATATGCAAGATACTTTTTATATGAATGATGATTATGTGTTACGAACGCATACCTCTCCAGTTCAGATACGAACGATGATGAATAAAAAGGTAAAACCACCTATACGGATGATAAGCCCAGGTTCAGTTTTTAGAAGAGATTTTGATGTTACGCATACGCCGATGTTTCATCAAGTTGAAGGGTTGGTTGTGGATGATGAGGGAAAAGTAAGTTTTGCCCATTTGAAGTTTATCCTTGAAGATTTTTTACATTACATGTTTGGTAATGAGATAGAGATAAGATTTCGCCCTAGCTATTTTCCGTTTACGGAACCTAGTGCTGAGGTAGATATTAGCTGTGTTTTTTGTGAAGGCAAGGGGTGCAGGATATGCTCACATACAGGTTGGCTTGAAGTGCTGGGTTCTGGCATGGTAGACCCAAATGTCTTTAAAGCAGTGGGATATGAAAATGTTAGTGGATATGCATTTGGATTTGGTGTAGAGCGTTTTGCGATGCTGATACACAGAATTCCAGATTTACGCTCTCTTTTTGAGGCGGATTTAAGACTATTGGAGCAATTTAGATGATCGTTACAAAAGAGTGGCTAAAAGAGTGGATAGATTTAGGTGAGATTAGTACCGATGAGATATGCAGATCACTAAATTCAATTGGTTTAGAAGTTGATTCACTAGATGAGATAAGAGTTTCAAAAGGTATAAAAGTTGGCTTTGTAAAGGTTTGCGAAAAACACCCTGATGCAGATAAGTTAAATGTTTGTCAAGTTGATTTAGGTTATGAAGTGACACAAATTGTTTGCGGTGCTAAAAATGTGGCAGCGGGTCAATTTGTGGCTGTGGCAACAATAGGCACAATTTTAGGCAAAGATTTTGAGATCAAAGAGGCAAAACTTAGAGGAGTAGAATCAAATGGTATGATTTGCTCCTCTGCGGAAATTGGACTGCCTAAAATGAATGATGGAATTATGGTCTTAGATGAGAGTATTGGTGCATTAAATCTAGGGCAGGAACTTAGTGAATATCCGCTTGTCAATGATGATGTTATCGATATTGAACTAACTGCAAATAGAGGAGATTGTCTCAGTATCAATGGTGTAGCTAGAGATTTGAGTGCTTCACTAAATTGTAGCCGTACATGTCCTGATTTTCATTTTAAAGGTGACAGAAGAGGGATTGCCAGGGTTTTAAAATTTGAAGTTGAAAATGATATACAAGCTTCTGTAGAGTATAAATTTTTTGAGATCAAAGCGTTAGAACTTCCATTTTTACATGCGTTTAGATTGGCATGTGTAGCGCATGAAAGTAGTAACAAAATTACAGATTATTTAGCATATGCAACACATTCAACGGGTGTTCTTTTAAGAGCTTATGATTTTATGAAATTCTCATCTCCCCAGCAAAGTGAAGTGATGCTAACTTTAAAAAAAGATAAACTTGGGTTTGATACGCTCTATTGTAACGATAAAGCATTAAGTGTGATAGGTATCAATCAGAGTGATGATTTAAAAGCTGAGAGTGATTTTGTGATTGTTGAAGCTTCTTTTATCGATCCAGATCTCATATCTCAAAAAAAGAGTGAGAGCAAAGTTGAAGTAGATGACCACTTTTATAGATCTTCAAGGGGAAGTGAACCCAATTTGAGATTGGGTATTGAGTATCTTTGTGGCTTGGCAAAAGAGAGAGAACTTTCAGTATATGTAGGGAGTCATAAACATATCATAGATACTGAGAGCAAGATCGTTAAAATAGAACATGCCTTTATCAACAATTTTATTGGTCAAGATATAGAAGCCGTAAAAATTATACAAATATTGGAACATCTGGGATTTGGTGTGAAAACGATTGATAGCTCTTTTATGGTTACCATTCCTCCATTTCGCCATGATGTAAATCATCAGCAAGATATTATTGAAGAGTTAGTGCGTATCATCGGTATTGACAATATTAATTCTAAGGCTCTGAACTTTACGGAGTCAATACAGATAAAAAATGATGCTTACAAAGTATATAAAAAAAGAATTCATTTTAGACATAAAGCGGTAGGTGTTGGCTTTTTTGAGGCAATTCATTACTTTTTTGATAATAGAGAATTAATGCAGAAGTATAATCTTGAAGTATTAGATAACTCTCTTGATCTGAAAAACCCAATTACAAATGAGTTAAATACCCTTCGTTCTACATTACTTTTACATCTGATAAATTCTGCAAGTCGAAATATGAAATTTGGTAAAAAAAGTGTGAAGCTTTTTGAGCTAGGAAAAGTTATTAATGCTAAAAGAGAAGAGGCAAATAGACTCTCTTTTATCTTTAGTGGAGAAGTTGAAGCAGGAAGTGTAAGTAACCATGGTAAGCCGGAAACAATTGACTTTTTTAAATTTAGTCAGCTTGTCTCTAAAACAGTAGGGGAGATAGAGCTTCAAACTGGAAGTGATGAAAATACACTTGTTAGCCCTTATGAGTATGCGAGAGTTTTTATTGGTGGGGAAGATGTTGGATTTATAGCAAGAGTTCATGTGAAAATCGAGCAAGAGTTTGATCTGCCTAGAAGTTATATCTGTGAATTGGATTTTGATAAGTTAAAGTATGAAAAGATAAATGTAGCTGCTTATTCAAAATTTCCAGCACTAACGCGTGATCTGTCACTTATTATCCCTAAAACGATAAAGTTTAGTGAAATAAGAGCGTATTTAAATGAACTTATACCAAAAGAGGTTATTGGATTTGCTCCTATGGATATTTATGAGAGTGAAGAGTTGGGAGATAGTCAAAGTGTGACCGTTAAGTTTGAGATACAATCTTGCGATAAAACACTTGAAGAAGAGCAAATTATAACCATCATGAGTGATATTCTTGATGGATTAAAAGAGAAATTTGGGATAGGTATAAGATGAGTAATTTTGTTGTTAAACCATGTGATGCATTTGATATTGAGATTGATACAATTGCTAGTGATAAGTCAATTTCGCATCGTTGTGCGATATTTTCACTACTTTCAGATAAGCCGTCAAAGATCATTAACTATCTTGGAGCAGAAGATACTTTAAATACTTTGAGCATTGTTGAACAGTTGGGAGCCCAGATAGAAAAAAATGGGAATGTGATTACAATCACCCCTCCTAAAACTATTAAAGAGCCTGCATCTATTTTAGATTGTGGAAATTCTGGAACGGCTATCAGACTTTTTATGGGATTTTTAGCAACTCGTGAAGGATTTTTTGTGCTTCACGGAGATAAATATCTTGCTTCTCGTCCTATGAAAAGAGTTGCAGATCCGCTTAGAAAGATTGGAGCTACAATCGACGGTAGAGTTAAAGGGAATTTAGCACCTATCTCAATTAGAGGTGCAAAGCTTGAAGGGTTTGATTATAAAAGTCCTATTGCATCAGCACAAGTTAAAAGTGCGATGATCTTAGCGGCACTTTCGGCTGACTCTTCATCAGTTTATAGTGAACCGCATTTGAGTCGTGATCATAGTGAGCGAATGCTTCGTGGCATGGGTGCTGAGGTCATTGACGATGGAGGGAAGATCAAAATCTTACCAAATATTGAACCGTTGCAACCTTTAGATATCACAGTACCATCAGACCCTTCTAGTGGTTTTTTCTTTGCTGTTGCAGCAGCTATCACGCCAAATGCTACAATTGTGTTGAAAAATGTTTCATTAAATCCGACACGAATAGAAGCGTATGAGATTTTAAAACAGATGGGAACAAGTGTAGAATTTATTGAAAAAGAGAATAAGTATGAACCTATAGGTGATATTATTGTGAGTTTCGCACCTTTAAAAGCGGTTGAAGTTTCAAAAAATATTGCATGGCTTATTGATGAGCTGCCAGCACTCTCTATCGCTTTTGCATGTGCAGATGGAGAGAGTGTTGTTAAAAACGCTCATGAACTACGTGTAAAAGAGAGTGATCGAATTAGTTCAGTTGTTGAAAATTTAGAGAAATGCGGCATAAAAACTACAGAGTATGAAGATGGCTACACCGTTTTTGGAGGAACACTTAAAAGTGCTGAAATTGATAGTTTTGGAGATCATAGAGTTGCTATGAGCTTTGCAATTGCAGGGCTTAAATGTGGCATGAAAATAGAAGATGCAGAGTGTATACAGACATCATTTCCCAATTTTGTTATGCTCTTACAGAAAATTAGCGAGGTAAAAGTTGGAAATTAAATTAGCGAAAAATTATGGATTTTGTTTTGGAGTGAAAAGGGCAATAGAGATTGCTGAAAATTCTCGTGATGCTACTACCATTGGACCTTTAATTCATAACAATGAAGAGATTAATCGTTTGAAAGAGAATTTTAATGTCATTACTTCAAATGATATTGGCGAACTTGGAAGTGCAAAAAAAGCAATTATTAGAACCCATGGCATTGTTAAAGATGATTTTAAAACATTACAAAAAAGTGATATTGAAGTTATTGATGCAACATGCCCGTTTGTGACAAAACCCCAGCAGATTGTTGAAGAGATGAGCAAAAAGGGATATAAAATTGTTATTTTTGGAGATGTGAATCATCCTGAAGTAAAAGGTGTAATGAGTTATGCGGTAAATGACCCTATCATTGTTATGAGTGTTGATGATTTGAAATCTGTAAATATAAGTAATAAAGTTGCTGTTATATCCCAAACTACTAGAAAAATAAGTGAATTTCAAAAAATTGTAAATTATCTTGTTGAAAGAATTAAAGAGGTTCGCGTTTTTAATACAATCTGTAATGCAACATTTGAAAACCAAGAGTCAGCATATGATCTCTCTTTGGAATCGGATGTAATGATTGTTATTGGTGGAAAAAACTCATCTAATACCAAACAATTGCTTACGATTGCACAAGAAAATTGCATAGATAGTTACTTGATAGAAAATGAGAAAGAGCTTGTTAAAGAGTGGTTTGATAGGAAGATTTTATGTGGAATTACAGCGGGTGCATCAACACCTGATTGGATAATCGAAAAAATTGTTGCAACTATAAGAGAACTTTCTGTAGAATAAATAAATTTTTTAAAAATTATAAAACCAAAAGGAATGTGATGTTGAATGAGGCGGGCGCTAAAGTGCACAGTAAAAGTGCGATAGAAGCGATGGATCTAGGAGATGAAGAAGATTTTGCATCGATGTTTGAAGCGTCGATCAAAGAGGAAAAAGGCGGAAGTCTTGTTGAGGGTGTTATAGTATCGATTAAAGATGATGAAGATGGTGTTTTAATTGATGTTGGCAAAAAGCAAGAGGGTTTTTTATGGAAATCTGAAATATTAGATGAAAATGGCGAGCTTAAATTTAAAGTTGGCGATAAAATAACGGTTATGATTACAGGCTTTAGAAATGAGCGTCCGGGACTTTCGTATAAAAAAGCGATTAGAGGTAAAAAAGTTGAAGAGTTCATTGCTAACTATAGCGAAGAGAATGAAGTTTTAGTTGATGGTGTGATTACTGGAAAAAATAAAGGTGGATATATCATTGAAGAGAATGATATAGAGTTCTTTTTGCCAAAATCTCAAGCGTATTTTAAAGATTCAAACACAATTATTGGTAAAAAAGTAAAAGCAAAAGTTATCAAAGTTGATCCAAAAACAAAATCAATTGTAATTTCAAGAAAAGTACTTGTTGAAGCTGACCGTGAAAAAAGAACAGAAATCATTACTGCTCTTTTAGCTAAAGATGATGTTACCATTGGTGTAATTAAAAAAATCACTAGTTATGGTATGTTTGTTGATGTTGGTGGCGTTGATGGCTTGGTTCACTATAGTGAAATCAGTTATAAAGGTCCAGTAAATCCTTCAAGTATCTATAAAGAGGGTGAAGAAGTTGAAGTTAAAGCTATTAAATATGATGAAGAAAAAAGACATCTTTCTCTCTCTATAAAAGCTGCGATGGAAGATCCATGGGATGATTTGGCAGAGCAACTTGAAGTTGGTGATGCGGTAAAAGTTCTTGTAAGCAATATCGAGCCTTATGGTGCGTTTGTTGATCTTGGAAATGATGTAGAAGGTTTTTTACACGTTTCTGAAATTTCTTGGGATAAAAATATCAAACATCCAAAAGATTATTTAGAAGTTGATCAAGAGATTGATGTTGAGATCGTTGAGATGGATTTTGAGAAGAAAAAACTTCGTGTTTCACTTAAACAAATCCTGCCTAAACCATTTGAAGGTTTTATAAAAGAGCATAAAACAGGAAATGTTGTTACAGGTAAGATAACTACGATTACAAACTTTGGTGCTTTTGTAAGAATTGGAAGTATCGAAGGTTTACTTCACAATGAAGATGCGTCTTGGGATAGATCTCAAAAGTGTAGAGATCTTTTTAAAGAGGGCGATGAAGTTGAAGTAAAAATTGTAAGAATTGATTATGAGAAAGAGAAAATTTCTTTAAGTAAAAAAGATCTTGAAGAGAGTCCAATTGATGTTTTTGCAAAAACGCATAAAAATGGCGATATTGTTATGGCAAAAATTCGTGACAAAAAAGAGTTTGGTATTTTTGTTGAACTAGAAGATGGTGTTGATGCTTTAATTCGTCATGAAGATCTTGGTGAGAAAAAATCTGATGATTTAGAGATTGGTGAAGAGATTGAAGCTGCAATTTCATTTATCGATACTGATAAAAATAGAATCAGACTTTCTGTAAAAAGAGTCGCAAGAGCAAAAGAAAAAGCACAAATGGATGAGTATAACAATGATGAGAGATCAACATTGGGTGATGTGTTAAAAGATCAATTAAATAAGTAAGCAAAGTTTATGAAAAAGGGATATCTTTATCTTGTTTTCATAACTTTAAGTAGTGTCGTAGTGCTTGCAATTGCACTTGTCTTTAAATTAAGCACTACGACAGATCGTACAAATATAGTCACTTCTATTAATGATTATGACTCTAATGAGTTACATACTTTGATAGAAGTGCAAAACTACGACGATAGCTGGATTCAAAGACTCTCCAGAGAAAAAAATCAAAAAGAGTATCTCTATCCCATTCAAAAGTTTTATATTGAATTTAATTGAATTATCCAATGAATCATAATTATAGAGTTAAACTGTGATTATTCAATTAAATTAAATTAGGGAAATTAAATGCAAACAAAAAAAATTATAGTATGTGATGCAATACACCAAAGTGGATTAAAATTATTAGAGACTTGTGCTGATATTGAGTTTATAGATGCTTCTAGTGTGCCAAAAGACAAATTGCTTAAGATGGTGGGTGAATATGATGTCGCAATTACAAGAAGCTCAACTGATGTTGATCAAAAGTTTATAGATGCTGCTACAAATTTAACCTCAATCGTTAGAGCTGGAGTGGGTGTTGATAATGTAGATATAGAAGGGTGTAGTAAAAAAGGTATTGTAGTTATGAATGTACCAACTGCAAATACTATCGCTGCAGTTGAACTTACCATGGCACACTTAATTTCAAGTGCTAGAAGTTTCCCCAATGCGAACAATCATTTAAAAATTGACCGTGTATGGAAGAGAGAGAAGTGGTATGGTATAGAGCTTAAAGGTAAAAAATTGGGGGTAATTGGTTTTGGTAATATCGGAAGTCGGGTCGCTAAAAGAGCATTGGCATTTGAGATGGAAGTTGTAGCTTATGACCCTTATATCGATCCTTCTCGTGCATTAGAGAGCGGAGTGGCTTATACCTCTAGTTTTGATGATATCCTATCATGTGATTTTATCACTATTCATACCCCAAAAAATCAAGAAACGATTGATATGATTGGTAGTGAAGAGATTGCTAAGATGAAAGATGGTGTAAGACTTATCAATTGTGCAAGAGGTGGGCTTTATAATGAAGATGCACTCTATGATGGACTTAAAAGTGGAAAAGTTGCATTTGCTGGAATTGATGTTTTTACTAAAGAACCTGCAACTGACCATAAGCTGTTAGATCTTGAAAATATCTCTGTTACGCCACATCTTGGTGCAAATACCCATGAATCACAAGAAAAAATTGCAACCGAAGCAGCGGAACAAGCCATATGTGCAGCAAGAGGAATTAGTTATCCAAATGCGCTAAATTTAGCATATAAAGAGAATGAGATGCCTTCTTTTATGAAGCCATTTTTAGAGCTTTCTCAAAAACTAGGATATTTAGCAGCACAAATCAATGTTGGTAATATTAAATCTTTAAAAATTATTGCAGAGGGAGAGGTCGCTGAGCATCTTGAATCTCTATTAACATTTGCTCTTGTTGGTTCACTAAAAGGGTCTATGGGCGAAAAGATAAACTATGTAAATGCAGATTTTGTTGCTCGTGATAAAGCTATTGATTTACAAAGCATAAAAGCTGGAAATTTTAGTGAGTATAAAAATAAAATTGAAATTGCATTAACAACTGATAAAGAGAGTATTGTCATTGGTGGTACTGTTTTTGATGATGGTATTGAAAAGATTGTGCATGTTAATAATATTAAATTGGATTTTAAACCAAAAGGTAGAATGATTTTTATCTCTAATAGCGATAAGCCAGGTGTTATCGCAAATATTACCCGTGCTTTGGCTAAGCACAATATCAATATCGCAGACTTTAGACTAGGACGGGCAAATCATGGGGATGCATTTGCAGTTGTCCTTGTTGATGAGGCAATAAGTAAGGAAGTTTTAAAAGAGCTTGAAGCAATAGAAAATTGTAATAAAGTATCTTACGCTACATTATAACATTAAATATAATAAATACTTATATTTAAAAATTAAATTATTAATACAAATATAAGTAGCAATGGTGTAAAATCGCAACAATTACGAATAGGGAGATTTAATTGAAAAAAATTCTTTTAGGGTTTATGTTATTTCTAGGTTCTGCGCTAGTTGCAGACCATAACACAACTTATGAAAATTTAACTTTGCAAGAGGCGCTTGATATTGTGCAAAAAGACAATTTAGAAATCAATATCGCTGATTTTGATCGAGAGGTTGCAAAACTTGGTGTTAAAGTTGCCAATGGTTACTCTTTTGGTAAATTGGATGCAGAGCTTATGGGGCTTAGGTCAAATGATGCTGGAAATGTTTTTGGTTTTAAACTTCAAAGCAGAGAAGCAAGTTTTGGAGATTTTGGTTTTAGTGAATTTTTAGGTGGAGTAGGGCAAGCTATAGGTATGTCTGGTGGAGATTTTGGAGCATTTGCAAATATCATGGGTAACCCTCAGATGAGTGATCAACTTTTAAGTACAACACCAAAAGATTTAAATTATCCAGAGGATAGAAATCATTTTGATGCAAAATTAATGTATATGATTCCACTATATACTGGTGGGAAACTCTCAAAATATAGAGACATCGCTGGAAAAATGGTCAAAATGAGTAGACTTGATAAACAAAAAGTTGAAGCACAGAAAAAATATGAAGTGCGAAAAGCATATTATGATATTTCACTTCTATATCAATTTGAAAAAGATCTAACAACCATTAAAAATAATATTACTAAATTGAAAAATGCAACCATTTCAATGCGTGAAGAGGGATATGCTAAAAAGACTGACCTTTTAGAAGTTGAGTCAAAATTGTCAAATGTTGAGAGAATGCTTTTTCAGGCTCAGGCAAACAAAGATTTATCATATCAATTTTTAAGTTTTTTATTAAATAACGAAGTCAAATCAATAAAAAAGATTTCTCTAAATACTTTTGAATGTGAAATTCCCTTAGAGAATATCCTCAAAAGAAATAGAGATATTCAAAAAGCAGAGCTTGGTTTACAAATCCAATCTAATATGGTTGATCTCTCAAAGGCTTCATATAAGCCAGAGATTGGAGCATTTGCAGAGTATGGCAGCAGCGATGATAAATTTTTAAATGATTTTAGTTCCCATGATAGATATACTGTTGGTGTGCAAGCTAAGTTAAATATATTTAACGGCGGAATTGATAGTGCAAAAGTAGAGCAAGAGAAGATAAAACGACTGAAAGTTAAAAAGCAGATCGAGCTTGCTAAAAAAGGTATTTCACTTCAGTATAAAAAAATCAATACAGAGATAAAAAATCTTGACAATCAAATTGATAGTATTAAAAAAGAGATTGAGCTTATGGATGAGATTTATCAAGCGTATCAAGAGCGTTACAAAGAGGGCTTGGCTTCCATCAATGATGTGGTTATCAAACAGTCACAACAGATTGAGAAGTTGTTGAAGTTACTTGAACTTCAAAATAATAGAAATGAAAAAATCTTACAAATTTATAAATTAGCGTATTAGGAAAAAAAATGAAAAAAATTATAGTTTTAATGTTACTGATGTCTGCTTATCTTAATGCAGCACAGTTTGAGTTAGCAGGAACAGTTGTGTCTGACAATAAAAAAATGCTTACAAGTAGATATATGGGGTTTATCACAGAGGTAAATGTTGCAGAGGGTGATCGTGTTAAAAAAGGTAAACTACTTTATGTGATTGACTCAAAAGAGATTGATAGCGCTAAGGCACAAGTTGAGTTGGCGATACAGCAAGCGATACTTTCACTTCAAATGTATCAAAATCAGCACAATAATATGCTTTTGAATGTTGAGAGAAATAGAAGGCTTTATTCAAAAGATATCGTTTCAAAATTTCAACTTGAAAATTTAGAACTTGGTGAGAAAAACCTTAGAGATATGATCAAGGTTGCAAGAAAACAAGTTGCACAAGCCAAAGCAAGACTTAAAGAGGTTGAAAACCAATACAACTATTTAAGAGTTAGAGCACCCAATGATGGTGTAATTGTTCAAAAAAATATCAATGAAGGTGAGATGGCGATGCCTGGCATGCCAGCTCTTATCTTAACAGATTTGAGTCGTCTTAAAATTGCAACTGAGGTTTCTGAGAAAAATTTGAAGTATATAAAAATTGGAGGAGAAGTTGGTGTTTCGATACCTTCAGCTGGTCTTGAAGGTGTTGGTAAAATTGCATCTATTATCCCTGGAGCAAATCCTATGACGCACTCATTTAAAGTTAAAATCAGTTTTGATGCACAAGGTAAGATGATTTATCCAGGACTGTATTCAAAAATTTCATTTAAATAGAAAGGGGCATTTATGGAAGAAAAAGATGTTTCGCATATTGCTATTACGGATTATGCTGGAAAATTAGCAAAGTCATTTATCTATAATCCTCTAACACCTATTTTGGCGGTATTTTTATTGGCGATTGGGTATCTCTCTTTGGTGATTATGCCAAGAGAGGAAGATCCACAAATTGCGATTAGTGGTGGTACGGTTATTGTTCCGCTTCCTGGTGCAACGCCAAGTGAGATTGACAATATTATAGTCAAGCCGTTAGAGCGAAAGCTTCGTGAAATTTCAGGAGTTGAGCATATCTATGGTGTTGCTACCAACAATGCAGGAATTATCAATGTCATGTATAAGATTGGTGAAAATAGAGAAGATTCAAATTTAAAACTTTATGATAAAGTGATGCAAAATATGGAACTTTTACCAAAAGGTGCCATGCAGCCACTTATCAAACCTTTTGATATTGATATCGATGTACCTATTGTGACAGTAGCTTTTTATCTTAAAGACTCCTCAAAACTTGACCGTGTTGATTTGTTTAAAAAAGTTCGTGATATTCAACAAAGTTTTAATGAAATTGAAAATGTTTCAAAAACAACACTCAAAGGTGAACATAAAGAGCAGTATAGTGTGAAAGTTGATCTCTATAAACTCTCTGGTTATCATCTCTCGCTTGGTCAAATTATGAATGCTTTGAAATCATTGGCGGTTAATGTTCCTGATGTTAAAAATAGTGTTACTGGCGGAAGGATAATGATCTTTGGTATTAAAAATGCTATTAATAGCATTGAAGATGTTGGAAATGTTATCGTAGCTTCTTACATGAACTCTCCTGTCTACCTGAAAGATGTAGCAACTGTTGAAAAAACCTATGATGTTCAAAATTATAAATCTGCTGAGATTATGTATAGAGAGGGAGATAAATTCTCTACAACAAAAGAGCAAATCACATTAACCGTTTCAAAATTAAAAGGGACAAATGCGGTAAATGTGGCACTTGCGTCAGTGGAAAAATTAGCGACTTTTGAAGAGGAGTTAAATGCTGCTGGAATTGGGTACATGGTTACTAGAAACTATGGACAGAGGGCTGATGAAGCTGTAAATGAATTGGTGCATCACCTTGTGATTACCATTATAATTATTGCAATAGTTTTGGCATTAGCACTTGGTTGGAGAGAGTCACTGATAGTTACTTTTACCGTTCCTGCTATTTTGGCAATTACACTTTTTATAGCATATCTGACTGGTCAGACGATAAATCGTATCACCTTATTTGCATTTTTGCTGAGCCTTGGACTCTTGGTGGATGCTGCGATCATTGTTATTGAAAATATCCATAGGCATATGCATGCTCATGATGCAGTGGATAGGGAAAAAGATGAAATTATGATAACTGCAACAGATGAGATTGGTGCACCAACAAATATTGCGACATTGGCGATTATCATGACCATGGTTCCGATGGCTTTTGTGGGTGGAATGATGGGTGAGTTTATGAAGCCAATACCTTATAATGTTCCAGTAGCACTTTTTGCTTCACTGGTTGTAGCTTATATATTTACTCCGTATATGGCAAATATCATGTTGAAAAAACCAACCATACATCACCATAAACACCATTTTCAAAAAGATAAACTAGAGGATAAACAATCATGAAGTGGCTAGAAAACTTTATATATAGCGTTAATGGAAGTAAATCTAAGAGAAACATGGTAATTATACTTACACTTGTCGCCTTAGGATTATCTATTTTGATGCTACCAGCAAAAATGGTAAAAGCTAGAATGTTACCAGGAAAAAGTACAAATACTTACTCTATCTATGTTGATACACCATCAGGCAGTTCTATGTTTGAGACAAAGGCTGTTACAAATTGTATCTTAGATATTTTAAGAGATGAAGAAGCAGTTATGAATGTAGAGGTATTTTTAGGACAAGGCTCTCCTTTGGATTATGCTGGTTTGGTTAAAGGTTCTACTTTGAAACAGGGTGAGAATGTTGCTGAAATTGTAGTGAATTTGACAGATAAACATGGTCGTGATGAAGCTTCATTTTTGATGGTGCAACGACTTCGTCCTATACTTCATAGCAAATGTATCTTTCAAAAAGAGACAAGTATTAAGATGATCGAACAGCCAGCTGGTCCTCCGACCTTAGCATCAATCGTTGTTGAAGTGTTTGGTGAGAATGAAAAATCAATCCGCAAAATGTCAGAAAAAGTTGCTGAGATTTTAAGAGAAACTGATGGTTTGGTAGATGTTGATATCATGCAAGATGAGAGTTATAAAAAGTTTGAACTGATTGCTGAAGCTGAAAAAATAAGCCGTTCTGCTGTTTCGCTTGAACAGTTAAATAATATACTTTATTTAGCATTTGAGGGGATGTCGGTAGCAGTTAAAAATTCACAAGATTCTCCAGATCAGATACCTATATTTTTAGTACTTAGCGATGACACAAAAGAGCTTGAAACATTTGATCAAGAGGCACTTGAAGCAAAACTATCGGCTCTTCGTCTTATGAATCAAAAGGGCATGATGGTTCCAGTAAATGAGTTAGTGACTGTAAAAGGTGTGCAAAATTCTCCAACGATTTTTTCCAAAAATTTAAGAAAAATGGCAAATGTTCTGGCAGAAACGGACATGGTAAGTCAACTCTATCCATTGCTTGAAGCAAGAGATACCATGATGGAAGTGTTTGAAGAAGATTATAATATCACAAAAGCAGGCATGACAACATATATGTTTGATCTGAACCTAGTAGATAAAAAGAGTGGTGAAAGATTTCTACTTCGCTGGGATGGAGAGATGAAAGTTTCTCTTGATACTTTTAGAGATTTGGGTGGTGCTTTTATCGCAGCATTGATTCTTATCTTTTTATTGCTTGTAATTTATTATAAAAGTTTTGCGATTAGTGGGATTATACTTGGTGGTAGTTTTCTCTCTATCATTGGAGTTTTTATCGGTCACTGGGTTGCTAACTGGTTTACTTCAGAGACTTTCTTTTTAACAGCAACTTCTTTAATAGGATTTATCGCATTGATGGGAATTAGCTCAAGAAACTCACTTCTTCTGATAGATTTTGCAAAAGCCCTTATAGCAGACAAAGGAATGGAGAAGCGTAAAGCAATTGCTGTAGCAACGGCTACGCGTGCGACTCCAATTACATTGACAGCTATTGCGATTATACTTGGGTCTGCACTTCTTGCAACTGATCCAGTATTTGGTGGGCTTGGTGTGGCTTTGATCTCTGGTACGGTTGCAGCGGTTGCAGTTTCGCTTATATTTGTTCCCGTTTTGATGTTTAATACTAAAGCGATATAAGTAAGGAGGTGTGGGACTGAAAGTCTCCACTTCCTATTTTATTATTAGTGGTCTCATTCCCATACTTACATTTTCCAATATAACTTTCGCATACATTCCTGGAAAGATATTTTCATCTTTTTTATCAAATGAAACACGCATTCGGATACGATGTGTCATAGGATTTGCATCTGGTATGATTGCGTCAATGATACCGTCTGTTTTATACTCTAGTGAAGGTATGATTACTTTAACCTTCATTCCTACCTTTGCAACTTTCAGTGTACTCTCAGAGATAGAGATATCAATAGTCAAATCTTCAGTGTCAACCATCATGATCGTAAGCATACCTGGCATGACCATATCGCCGACTTTTATGTTCTTTTGAACAATGACACCATCTGCAGGTGCTTTCATCTTTATGTAGTTGTAAACCGTTGCCATCTGTTTTGCTTTTATGGAAGCCTGTTCAACCATCACTTGCATGGTCTCTATCATCGCTTTTACATTTTCAGCTTGTGCTTCTAGATCATCAAAATCAATTTGAACCATTTTGCTCATTTTTTTTCTTTTGATTTTGTCTTTCTTTTCATTAATACGCTTGATACGCTTTCTCCAAAATTCTAAAACTACTTGGGATTGTTCGAGCATCAGATCAGCTTGACTCTTCATGATGTCAAATTCTGCGGATTCCATCTCATAGAGGTCATCTTCTCTTTTGACTTTATCTCCAAGCTTTACATATACATGCTTGATATATCCCATGTATCTGCTTCCAATCATCTTTTGACCGTTGGAGATAACAGTCCCTGGAAGGACAATGTCTTCAGCCAACAGCGGAAAAGATAAGAGCCCAATAAGTAAAAGGGATTTTTTAATGTTTACCATTTTCTAAGTTGTGTATGGCATTTCATGCACTCTTTGGTAATTTTAGTGAAGTTTTGAAGTGCTTGAGTATAATCTCCATCACGAAAACGCTCAATCATCTTGTGTGTTTTCTTTTTTATCTTCTTTTTTGTTGTATTTGTCATTTTTACTTTATTGTTCATAAAGCGAGTCATGACATCTTTTTCTTCTTTTTCTTCTAGCGGCGGTTCAATTCTCATAATAGTATCTGAAAGTATAACACCACCAGCTTTGATCATGTCAAAGTTATTAAAAAAGAATCCATTTTGAATATCTTGCATTGCTTCTGCCATAATTTGCATATCTTTAATTCTATCCTCTTGCGTGTAAGATGCCATCATGATAGATGAAGAAATAGTAAGTGCGATAAAAGCTTTTTTCATTATTTTTCCTTATAAGTAAATATAGTAGACATTTTAGCAGATTCTTTGTAACAAATCAACAATGATTATAATTAAAATTTTTATTTTATAAGTAAAAGTGATAATTTAAGTTTCTATTTAGGCAATTATTGCTAAAATTTCACATAACAAAAATTTATATAAGGAGGTTCTTTTTTATGAAAAGAATAGTTTTAGCTAGTACTCTAGCAATAGCATTAGTAAGCCCGGTATCTGCGGATTTTAGTTTTGGGGATATGTTTACTGATATGAAGGATGCTGTGACATCTATGAGTAAAGATGCTAGAGATAGTGTTAAAGAGATGAAAGATGGTGCTGTTGAAACCAGTAAAAGTGCTGAGAGAACAGTTACAAATGTAAGTAAAGATGCAAAAGACTCTACGGTTAAAGTATCTGATGATCTTAAAACAAGTCAAATTGAGACGGTTAGAAGTTCTGAGAAGAGTGTTACTGATATCTCTAAAGATATAAGAGACAGTACGGTTGAGCTTGCAGAGAGTTCAAAAGATTCTGTCACAAATGTTTCAACTGATTTAAAAGATAGTTCAACAATCGCTACAAAAGATTTCAAAGATAGTTTAGTTGAAATTTCTGATGATTTGAAAACAAGTACAACTGATATCTCTGATGATGTAAAAACAAGTACGGTTGATGTATCCGATGATTTAAAAACTAGTACTGTAAAAGTATCTGACGATGTAAAAACGAGTACTGTTGATATCTCTGATGATGTAAAGACAAGTGCAACTGATGTGTCTGATGACCTTAAAACAAGTACAGTAGAAGTTTCTGATGATATCAAAGAGAGTTCAACAGATATCTCTGATGATGTTAAGACAAGTGCAACAGATATCTCTGATGATGTAAAAACAAGTACAGTTGATGTA
>DQTU01000182.1 GCA_015662615.1 Campylobacterales bacterium
CCCACATAGGCTCAGGAAAGTAAGAATCCTCCTTAAAGCGTGCCATGATATGAAAATGAACATGGGGCATGTAGTTACCAAATGAAGCAATATTGATTTTTGTTGGATTATAGTATGAAAGCATCTCTAATTCAATGATATCTAACACACGCCAGATCTCTTTTTTTACATCTTTGGGACAATCAGAAAATTCTTTATATTGTACTTTAGTAAAGATTTTAAGCCATGGGACTTCACTCTCTTCACTCTCTATAAAAATAAGATTGTTTTCAAAAATTTTCATCTATTTTTGATTAAAATGGACTATTGCACTTCCCCATGTCAATCCACCGCCGAAAGTATCAAGTAACATAAGATCACCAGTTTTTAGTTTTCCGCTCTCGTACCAATCATTGATGGCCATTGGGATTGAAGCTGCTGAAGTATTTCCATATTTGGCAACAGTCAATACAACTTTTTCTTGCGGAAAATTTAATTTTCTTGCAACAGCATCGATGATACGAAAATTTGCTTGATGTGGTATAAAAAAATCTATATCATCACTTGTCATGCTGTTTTTTTCTAAGATATTCTTAACATCTCTAGTTAGGGTATTTACTGCTAGCTTGAAAGTTTCATTACCTTTCATTTTCAGGTAGTGCATCCCCTCGTCAAGTACTTTTTGACTACATGGATTTTTAGAACCACAGCCGGGAGTAATTAAAAAATCTTGATATGCTCCATCAGACGAAGTATGTAAATCAATGATAGACTCCTCTTTTTTATCACTCGTACCAATAACCGCCGCTCCTGCTCCGTCACCAAACAGAATACTTGTCGTTCTATCACTGTAATCCACAATAGAACTCATTTTTTCAGCACCAATAATAAGTACATTTTTCTTGATACCAGACTCAACAAAGGCTTTTGCAATATTCATAGCATAGACAAAACCACTACACGCAGCAGAGATATCAAAAGCTGTGATATGTGAAATTCCTAACTTATCAGCAATAACACAAGCAGTTGAAGGCATACATAAAAAATCAGGGGTAATTGTGGCACAAACGATAGCATCAATCTCAGAATGTTTTAATCCACTTCTTTCAATCGCTATCTTCGCAGCCTCATACGCTAAATCACTTGTAGATTGTTCTTCACTTGCAATATATCTTACTTCTATACCAGTTCGTTGTTTTATCCACTCATCAGTAGTGTCAACCATCTTTTCAAAGTCTTGATTTGTAAGTTTCTTGGGAGGAACATATGCCCCGATAGATTTAAATGACGCATACATATAAAGATTCCTTATTATCGCTAAATTAAATTAGCGATATTGTAGCAAAGAATTCTCTATATCTTGGTTAATATCCGTCTCTAAAAAGTCTCTTGCTTGATACATGGCATTTTTAATAGCTATTTTATTACTTTTACCATGACAAATGATAGTACAGTTTTTAACACCAAGTAACGGTGCTCCACCGTACTCTGCATAATCTATCTGTTTTTTTAAGAGCTTAAAAACTCTTCTCATCAAAAGTGCACCCGTTAATGCCCTTGGAGACATTTTGATATTTAACTTTATAAGTTTTGAGATTGAGCTTGCAACACCTTCACTTGTTTTTAAAAGTATATTTCCTACAAATCCATCGCAAACAACAATATCAACGCTATCATTGAAAATATCACTTCCCTCAACATTTCCAATAAAAGATGGATGTGCCGTTAAAAGGGCATGCGTCTCTTTGGTTATCTCAGTTCCTTTGGATTTTTCTTCTCCATTAGACAATAAGCCAATACGCGGATTTTCTAGTTTTAAAACACTTTTAGCATAAACATGTCCCAAAATCCCAAATTCAAAAAGGTGTTCAGGTTTACAATCAACATTTGCACCTACATCTAAAACAAGAGTTCTTCCCTCTGTTGCTGTAGGCATGAGTGTCGCGATAGCAGGGCGAGAGACACCCTTGATACGACCGATTCTTAAAGTTGCCAAACTCATAGTAGCCCCACTATGCCCTGCAGATACAACGGCTTGTGCTCTTCCGTCTCGTACAAGTTCAACTGCCTTATATATCGTTGATTCTTTTCGCTTTAGTGCATCAGTAGCACTTTCACTCATCGCAAATACATCATCACACTCAACAATTTCAATATACTTTTTAAATCTTCTTGGAATACGGTGTTCAAATTCGCTAGATTTACCAACTAATAGGACATTAAATTTCTGTTTTGATTTTTTAAGTGAGAGTATAACTCCATCGACGATAGGGATAGGACCAAAATCCCCTCCCATCGCATCAACTGCTATAGTATGCATTTTAGTCGTTTGCTTTGTATTCGCCTGTAGTCTTGTTGATATGGTGTGGCATTCTCCACGTTCCATCGCTATCTTTAACTGGTCTTGGAAGAGTCAGTTTATAATGTGTTCTTCTTTTCGCTGCGCGTGTTTTACTCACGCGTCTCTTTGGTACTGCCATAATTATTCTCCTTGGTCTTCGTTTTTACATTTTTCACAGTAATGATAATCAACTTTTATAGAACTAATTTCACTCTGTACAATCTCATCAAAATCCACCATGTGATCTTGACACTCAATAATTTCTAAATCTTCTTCAGACACACCATCACTTACTTTAAGTGCTATAGTCTCATCTACTGGCAATGCAAATGCATCTCCACATATATCGCAGTCAACTGTTATTTGACCACTCATAACGATTTCTACACGCAACATTCTATTTGACTCTTTATAAAAAGTGCCATCACAGACAAGTAATTCATCTATAACTTTAAAATCAGATTTCGTGTAAGGAATCTTTCTAAACTCGATTTTCATCCTATTTTTGAATGCTTATACTATCTCTTCTTTGCTAAAAAAGAACTTTATCTCATTTGCAGCATTCTCTACTGAATCACTACCGTGCACAGCATTTGCATCAATACTATCAGCAAAGTCAGCTCTGATTGTTCCCTTTGCTGCCTCTTTTGGATTTGTTGCACCCATAAGATCTCTGTTTTTAGCCATAGCACCTTCACCCTCAAGAACCATAACAACAACTGGTCCACTTGTCATAAACTCTACAAGTTCACCATAAAAAGGTCTCTCAGCATGAACTGCGTAAAAATCGCCAGCTTTTTTTGCATCTAATTGCATCTTTTTCATCGCTGCGACTCTAAGTCCATTTGACTCAAATCTATCTACGATTTTTCCGATAACACCTTTTTTAACTGCATCTGGTTTGATGATTGATAAAGTTTGTTCCATGATTGTTTCTCCAATATTTAATAATATAATTTATTTAAAAGCGAGGGAGTATATCGAAATGAAGTTAAAATGGAGTTTAAATAAAAAAAGTTAGAAAAAAATGCCACTTAACAGCATTCAATTAAAGTAGCTAAAAGGAATTACTTCCCTTTAGCGTATAAAATATGTTATTCGTCAATACAAGGTGTTCCTGCATCTCCACGACCTTCCATAAGAGTCTTACCATCTTTTGGCTCTCCCCAAACGATACAACCCTCAGTTGGGCAAGACTCAGCACATGCTGGAGTATCAAAGTGACCTACGCACTCAACACATTTATCTTCATACACATAATAAATCTCTTCGCCCGTTGGATTATCATCCTCATCAACAATTGCTTCTACTGGACACTCATCGATGCAAGCTCCACAATTTATACATGTATCACTTATAACTACTGCCATATTAATTCCTTTATATTAAATTCGAGTCAAATTATATCAAAAAATTGTGAAAAAATCTATATTTTCAAATAATCTTTAATCTGTTCTACTTTATCAGTCGCTTCCCAACTAAAGCCTTCACGTCCAAAATGCCCATAGGCTGCTGTTTTTCTATAGATTGGCTTTAATAAATCCAAACTCTCAATGATACCACGAGGAGTCAACTTAAACACCTCTCTCACGCAACTTTCAAGTTTTTTATCATCAATGTTGGTACCACCGTGTGCATCTACAAAAATCGATACTGGCTCTACAACACCTATCGCATAGGCAAGTTGGATTGTTACTTTTTCACACACATCTGCTGCAACTAAGTTTTTTGCAATATATCTTGCCATGTATGCTGCACTTCTATCTACTTTTGATGGATCTTTACCCGAAAATGCTCCACCACCATGTGGACAACTTCCACCATAAGTATCAACGATAATCTTTCTTCCAGTTAGTCCAGCATCACCTTGAGGACCACCAATGACAAATCTACCTGTTGGATTGATATGATATTTTACATCATCAGCCAAAAGCTCTTTAGGAATATTTTTCATAATTATCTCTTCAATTACCGCTTCTCTTAACTTATCTTGTTCGATATCAGGTGAATGTTGTGTTGAAACTACAATTGTATCAACAACGGTTGGCTTACCATCAACATAACGAATACTGACCTGTGCCTTACCATCAGGTCTTAAAAATGGAAGTACTCCACTTTTTCTGCACTCTGCTAAACCAGAAGTTAATTTATGTGAAAGATAAATCGGTAAAGGCATTAAGACATCAGTCTCACGACAAGCATAACCAAACATAAGACCTTGATCACCTGCACCAATCTCACCAATAGCCAAATCAACACCTTGGTTGATATCAGGACTCTGCTCGCCTACACCATTTAAAACACCCGCACTTCTATAATCAAATCCAAACTGCGCATCGGTATATCCAATCTCACGGATTACTTCTCTTGCTATATCTTGCATAGGAGCATAAGCTGAAGTTTTTAACTCGCCAGCAATAACACAAAAACCATTAGATAGTAAAGTCTCGCATGCGACTCTTGCATAAGGATCTCTTTCAATAATGTAATCCAATATCGCATCACTAATCTGATCTGCCATCTTATCTGGATGCCCTTCAGTAACACTCTCACTTGTAAATAAAAAATCTTTTCCCATCTCTACATCCTATATATAATTATAATTTAAAATATCGGCGTAATTCTAACAAAAATAAACTTTTTAACAAAAACATAATGCTATCATGTTCTCTTAAGTATTTATTGGATAATATTTATCCGTAAATAAAAATTATAATAAAAGGAAATATATGTTAGTTACGAATAAAGCACCAGACTTTACAGCTACAGCAGTTATGGCTGATGGATCAATCAATGAGGAATTTAATCTTTATGACAACTTAGGAGAAAAAGGCGCAGTTCTATTTTTCTACCCACTAGATTTTACATTTGTATGCCCTTCAGAAATCATCGCATTTTCACACAGAATCGAAGATTTTACAAGCAGAGGCGTAAATGTTATCGGTGTTTCAGTTGATAGTCAATTTTCTCACTTCGCATGGAGAGAGACTCCAGTAGATCAAGGTGGTATCGGAAGAGTTAAATATCCATTAGTTGCAGATTTAGATAAAAAAATCTCAAAAAAATATGATGTTCTTCTTGATAAAGCAGTAGCACTTCGTGGTTCATTCCTAATTGATGCTGACGGAACAGTAAGACACGCAGTGATCAATGACCTTCCATTAGGTAGAAATATCGATGAAATGATCAGAATGGTAGATACAATGTTATTTACAAACGAGCATGGTGAAGTATGTCCAGCTGGTTGGAACAAAGGCGATGAAGGTATGAAAGCAGATACTGAAGGTGTTGCAGAATACTTAGCGAAACATGAAGATGATCTATAACGATCAGAAAAAAATTATTTAGACTCACATAAGGGCGGTTCATCTGCCCGTGAGCCTAACGCTGAGCAAAACTCAGAGTTAGCGCAGCAAAAGGAATTACTTCCTTTTGCGTTATTTAACAGATAGAACTTTTACTCTTGTAAACTGTCTTCTAAAACCTTTTTTCAGTTTAGAATCTTTTCTTCTTCTTTTTTTGTAAATGATAACTTTCTTATCTTTACCATGAGCTATCACTTCTAACTCTACTTTTGCACCTTCTACGAAAGGTGTACCAATTTTAAGTTCTCCGCCGTTTATAGCTAGAACTTCTTCGACAACGATTTTGTCTTTTGGGGAAGCGTCAATTAGGTCTAGATTTAGATAATCACCCTCTTGAACTTTATATTGCTTTCCGCCATTTTTGATGATTGCATACATCTTGTTGGTCCTTGTTTAAAATTTTGAGTCGTGATTATACCTAAAATACATTTAATATTACATTAATATGTATAATCTTGTCCACTAGCTACTGCAACAGCTTCTATCTCAATATCTACATTCATAGGAAGTGTTTTTACAGCAACTGTACTTCGAGCAGGAAAACTTCCAACAAAAAATTCAGCATAAACTGTATTTACTGCAAGAAAATTATCCATATCTGTTAAATAAATAGTTGTTTTAACTACCTGATCCAAAGAACTTCCAGCTGCTTCGAGTACATTGTTTAAATTTACCAATGTCTGTCTTGCCTGATCATGTATATCACCTTTTATAAGCTCTCCTTCAGGTGTCAAAGGTATCTGACCTGCCGTATAAACCATATCACC
>DQTU01000164.1 GCA_015662615.1 Campylobacterales bacterium
ATTGCCCGGAAGCAAATACAGCAACACCCTCAGGTCCGCTAGCTTTAAGTGCTTTTTTAATATGAAATTCCATCTCATCAAAAGCTCTTTTCCAACTTACAGCTGCAAATTTACCTTTTTTGTCAAACTTGCCATCAGCACCAACACGAAGTAGTGGCTTAGTAAGTCTATCTTCTCCATACATGATCTTCGCATTAAAATAACCTTTAATACAGTTAAGACCTCTGTTTACCGGAGCAGCAGGATCACCTTTAACAGCAACAATCTTTCCACCTTTTGTAGCTAGCATGATACCGCAACCAGTACCACAAAATCTACAAGCTGCCTTGTCCCATCTCCAATCCTTCTGACCAGCTGCAGCTGCAGCTTCGGCCTCTTGAGGGATAGATATTCCAACAGCAGCAGCAGCAGTTGCAGCAGCAGTTGACTTCAAAAAATTACGTCTTGAAATTGACATTTTTCCTCCTTGTCGAATTTTATCGCTATTACGCAATACAACATTTTAGCGCTAATAATTTGAATACACATTGACATAGGTCAAAATAATTACTAGCTAAATAGGAGATAAAAAGCCTTATTAAGCCTCTGTTACCGTTATAAGCGAAGGGTAGTGCTCTTTGTTTGTGAGTATCTCTTTTACTCTTTCTTGCCAAAAAATACCAAATTGCTTTTTATCTTCTTTTGTTGCTTTCCCTTGCATCATCTTTTGCATGAGTGGCTGCATGTTTGGATTTGCTGGAACACCTGATGGATCATAAATAACATCAACACTTTTCCCAGTATCAACTCTTGTAAATCTTGCACTTGAACTGATAGGTGCACTGAAATCCATCAAAGAGTGACGCGCAAATTTTCCATTTAATCCTTTAAACCCACTTGTTTCAGTTGCCCCTGTTATATTAGAGATAACATTTGAAATAACACCAGTTACTCCCTCTTCCATTGGCTCTTTAAACTCCACTTTTATCTCTCCACGAATTGCCATTGTGTCATGATAAAGTGCTTTTAAAGCTTCAAGAGTTATAAGATAAGCTCCTGCAACTGTTGGGCATGAGTGTCCTGCAAATTTGACAATATTGATATATTTTACTTTGATAATCCCATCGTCGAAACTTCCAAGAAAGTCTGCTAATGGGTCTTTGAGTGTGATCGTTTCTACTTCGTCGTAATATTTTGGATATGACATGGATTGTTCCTCTTTTTTAATATGTCTATTATATCAAATTTCACTTTTTATCCATAATTATTAGTTATCATTTGGTGTTTAAGAATCTGTTGTTCATAAAGCTGGTTTCGTAGGGTATTCCAAACAGCAGGTATTAATATGATTATCTATCATTTTAATGCAATCGTCCTGTAGATATTATAATTGTTAACTATAGGAGAAATATTATGAAACAATTTAATCGTAGGAAGTTTCTAAAGACTACAGCAGGGGCGGCAGCAGCCACTATGGCATCACCACTTTTAGCATCATATAAGAGTACAGCAGGCGAAGATTATAAAGCAATCGTATGTGTTTTACTTGAGGGTGGAGCTGATTCATTTAGCATGGTTGTACCAAAAAATGATGTTAAAGCTTATGTCAAATACTCAGATGCAAGAGGTGATATGGCACTCAAAAGAGAAAACTTGAGAGCTTTAGTAAAAAGTGATTATGGATTTCATCCAAACATGCCAAGAATGCAGAGAATGTTTAACCACGAAAACCTAGCAGTAATTGCAAATGTTGGAACTTTAAACAAGCCAGTAAGCAATGCAGAGATAAAAGATGCCAAAAAAGGCACAGGAATCTCTGGACTTCCAAATCAATTATTTTCTCATGTTGCACAGAGAGATTTGTGAAAGATGGCGGGAAATGAAGATATTGGCTGGGCTGGTAAAGTTGCTGATGAGTTAAATCAAGACTTGACAAACATAAGTGTTGGTAGTCAAAACATGATGCAACAAGGCGGAGAGAAAACAGCATTTGTAGCTTACGATGATGTATTTGGTTTGATTGATGACCCAAGTGAAATTATGAAAAAACTAAAAAGAGTTGGTGTTGATGTGAATTTTGATGGGGATGATACAGTAAGCGGTAAATCACTTGGCGAACAGTTAGAAATGGTAGCCAAACTAATCGAAGCTAGAAAAGATGCAAACTTTCCAAGTCGTCAGATATACTTCGTAAGATATGATGGTTGGGATACTCATGATAAGTCAATTTGTGAGGGCAAATCTTGTGAAAGTGGTGGTAAAAAAATTGACAATCTTGACAGGTCTCTTGGTGCATTTGCATCTGCATTGGAGCAGTTAGGACTTTCTGATAAAGTGACAACATTCACAACTTCAGATTTTGGAAGAACAATCAACTCAAACAACAACGGAGCAGACCACGGCTGGGGCGGACATGCCTTTGCATTTGGTGGAGCTGTAAATGCAGGATTTTATGGAAAGATGCCTCGTATTCAGAGAAATTCTCCAGATGCATTAGCAAACAGTGCAGTAGTGCCAACAACTTCAGTTGAGCATTATATGGCAACATTGGTTGAGTGGTTAGGTGATGGGAAAATTGACCTTCAAAAGGTTTTTCCAAATTTAGCAAGTTTTGATAAAAAGACGCTTGGGTTTATGGTGTAGAGAATTAGGGAGGGGGATAACCTCTCTCTTAGAAAATGACCGATTTTTTAACTACAAAGAGAGTGTAAACCTAAAAATATAAATATTTGATAATCTATCAGATATGAAAAATAAAATAGGATTTACACATGAGTTTACTCAATACAGAAGAATTAA
>DQTU01000124.1 GCA_015662615.1 Campylobacterales bacterium
ATCAGTTTTAATACATTCTCAGATAAAACGACAAATTTTAATCTTTTTTCAAATTATCGTTATAACAATTGGGATATTTCCCTCTCAAGCTCAAACTATAGCACCTATGATAGTTTCAATGAGGCATCGAGTTCTGCTGGGGATTTGTATCTTAGCGGAGGATATCTCTTCAAAGCAAAAGAGTTTAACACAAAAGTCACTTTAGGTACAAAACTTGCCACCGCTGATGAGGATGTCGGTACGGGAGAAAACGACTATTTTGCATCTGTCAATTTTGACTACTTTGTGAACCAGAGACAAGATATCTTTTTATATTATGGATATACCATGAGTGGAAATAGTACAGAGGTAGATTATGAAGATTATTACTCTTACTCGGTGGGAAGTGGATATGCCGTAAACAGAAAATGGTACAGCTCGCTCTCTTATGACTATAGTGGTTCTCAATACCCTGACGGCGAAGCGTATAGCTCACTCTCTTGGTTTAATAGTTATGAATTTACAAAACAGTTTTTTGCCACGCTAAATTACTCTAATGGATTGGATGATATCTCTTATGACCATACTATCTCACTAAAATTTGGAGTCCGTTTTGAATAAGCTACTCTTACTTGAAGATGACCCAAACCTCTCAAAAACATTGATAAAATATCTTACTCGTGAGGGGTATGAGGTGGATTGGGCAAAAAATGGAGAAGAGGCTGTTGATTTAACCTATGATAACAGATACGACCTCTATCTTTTTGATATCAATGTCCCACTCATTAATGGAGTGGATTTACTCACTTCACTTAGAGAGGCAGAGGATTTTACACCCACTATCATCATCTCAGCTTTAGTGGATATAGAAACCGTTTCCAAAGGTTTTATCGCAGGTGCAGATGATTATGTTAAAAAACCATTTGACCCTGAAGAGTTATTGATACGCATCAAAGCAAAAACTTCAACACTAAAAGAGAAGTTAAAATTTCGTGATTTTGAAATAGATTTACAGATAGGTGGTGTTTATCAAAACGGTAATCTTATCACGATGGGGGATGTTCAAAAAAATCTTTTTGTATCCCTTATCAAAAATTACCCAAACCCAGTTGTCAAAGACGAGCTGATGCTCCTTTTAGACAAGCCTTCTGATTTGGCACTTCGGGTTAGTATCTCTAAACTCAAAAAGAATTTAGAAATTGAAATACAAAATGTTAGAGGAGTGGGTTATAAAATTATCTGAAAAAGAGTCCTTGCTTAAGAGTTTTTTACTCTTTTTTATAGTCATTGAACTTTTTTTATCGTTTATATTTTATAATTTTTATAAGCTAGAGGAAGAACACCTCAGCGAACAACTCTTTTTGGAAATGAAAAACTATAGTTTCTTTTTTGATGATGACCGTTTTGATATCGATATCGTTCTAAAAGAAAAAGAGAGTAAATTTTACGAACTTCAATACGAGAGAGAAAATCTTTATATCTTAACACCTTTGACAGAAGAACAAGAAGATGTTTTAAAAGTATTTTATCCAAGAGAGGCATATCAAAATCTGCTTGACACTCTTAAAAAAGCAACACTTTTACAGTTTGCATTTCTTTCAGCTATCTCACTCTTAATGAGTCTCCTTTTCTCATTTTATGCACTAAGCCCTTTGCGAAAATCTCTACAACTTTTAGAAGAATTTATCAAAGATATCATCCATGACCTCAACACTCCCATCACAGCAATCCTTATAAACCTTAAAATGATGGATAGTAAAAATGAAGAAGTTGAGAGTATCGCCCAAAGTGCCAAAGCCATTTCAATGCTCCATAAAAACCTAGATAGTTATCTTAAAGAGATGCAATTTCAAAAAGAGAAATTCTACTTAAAAGAGGTAGTAGACGAGCAAGTGTCATTTTTTGCCTCGATGTATGATTATCTAAATTGGGATGTACAGATAGAAAATATTTTGATACACAGCGATAGAAATGCTTATAGCAGAATTATCTACAATCTGCTCAGTAACGCTTGTAAATACAATACTTCCAATGGTTTTATCAAAATCAAAACAGAAGATAAGAAACTCTCTATCTCAAATAGTAGTTATGGTATCAAAAACCCAGATAAAGTTTTTGACAGATTTTATAAAGAGAGCGACAGGGGTCTTGGTATCGGACTTCATATCGTAGAGAAGCTTTGTGAAGAGTTAGGCATCGAGAAGAAATTGGAAGTTAAAGAGAAAGTAGTTACAGTTTCCTTGGTGGAAAAAAATTCTTAAGTAAAATATAATATTATATAAGGTAGAATTATATCTATGAAAGCAAGAAAACAGATTTTAGGATTACTTTTAAGTGCATTTGTCTTTATAGTGATGCATGACTTTATCATGGTTCATATAGACCCCGAGACTCAAACAGAACTCTATATGCATAAAATTGAAAATGTTGCCTTATGCGAAACTTCCACGCTCCATGAATTGATACATCAGGCACTTATGAGTACCGTTCAATTGTTTTATTCAGATACTTCCATAGTTTCCTCCAAAACTTGGGTATCCTATGAGATAGACAATACCTTTTCATCACGCCTAAAACATAAACTCTACCGACCTCCTATAGCTTAACCTTTTTTCAATTCACTTAAATAATAAATTTAAAAAAGAGGTTATCATGAAATATCTATTTATAACAATTTTCGTACTTTTTAGTACATTAGAAGCAAATGCTATTCATTCAACTGTAAAAATTCCTTACAGCGAATGTTCAAAATACCCTTATGCCCATGTCATAGGCGGTACGATGCACTCACGGTTTGTGCAGAAGAAAAGGCTTGAAAAAAAAGCTAAATCATTAGCATCACATACAGCCAATAAAACACTAACCATTTTACAAAAAGAGCATCCTGAATTCAGTCTTGAAAGTATCAATATCGCTGTAAAAAGTTGTAATGTTTACTATAAAGCACTCTCACAAAACAGTATCTACTATTTTGATGCAGGGAATTTAGCACTTTTACAGACCAAGGAGCGATAGATGAGAAATTTACTTTTTTTATCACTTCTTGCCTCGTACGCAATAGCTTCTCCACTCACTTTGCAACAGATTGAACAAAAGTTAGAGCATTCGCATCCGCTTTATCTCTCTATAGAGTCACAAAAAGAGGCAAATAGTGCCAAGATTAGAGCTGAACATGCAACAGAACCATTTGTTCTTTCCGCTGGTGGTGCACAAGCAAAACCAGATGGAGCAGAGGATGAGTTTGAGTATAGTGCAGGGGTTGGAAAAACCTTTCTTTTGGGAAACCAAAGAGCACAAAGTCTCACTATTGCAACTCTAAATCTTCAAGCAGATGCTTTGGAGCTTGAAAAGAGACTCTTGGAGTTTTCCAATGCTATCAAAGCAGACTATCATCAAAGCTGTCTTATGCGAGAGCAAAGCGTAGTTTTTGAACAATCCTATCATGAATTTGAAAAGCTCTATGCTAAAAAACAAAAGGCATACAAATATAAAGAGATTTCTAAAAAAGAGCTTTTACAACTAAAAATCGAAAAAGCAGATTTAAAACAAAAGTTACAAAATTTTAAAGCTAAAGAGAGCATCTTAAAACAGACACTATTTGATGCTATTGGACTCACAGAAAATAAGGTAGAACTTTCATGTGCAGACCTTCATCCTATGATTTTTAATGAGGATGACAGTGACAAGGTATTTGCCCTCTCAACGGAGGCTTTGGATAAGCAAATATTGGGAGCTAAAAAGAGTGCAAACCTTTACAGTAGAAGCTTTGAGTCAATTGACCTTTCAGTAGGATTTGATAAAGAGATAGATATGAAACGCTACGGAGTTGGTGTCTCACTTCCACTCTCTTTTAGTTCAAAAGCTAATGAATATAAAAAGATAAGTGCTCTGCATCAACAAAAGGCTCTCAAACTTCAAAAACAACATATGCTGATAGAGAAAAATAGAAAGTTTAAACAACTCAAAGCAAAGTTGGAAAATGAAAAAAATCTTATTACCATGACAGCAGAGAGTATCACATCTTTTAAAATGGATTTACTTCCTCTTATCGAAAAAAGTTATCAGTTTGGAGAGAGTTCAGTCGTCGAATATCTTTTGAGCAAACAAAAACTTTGGCAGCTGCAAGAACGACTAAGCGAATATAAAAAAACATATTATAAAACACTGTTTGAACTTTATACAGTGGCAGAAATTAAGGAAAAAGAATGAAAACTATACTATTACTAATAATCACCATCTTTGCTCTTGAAGCAAATGAGATAACACTTACCCAAGAGCAAGAAAAAAACTGGCAGATAA
>DQTU01000183.1 GCA_015662615.1 Campylobacterales bacterium
AGCACTTGTTGAGAGTATCGGAAATCCCAATCTTAAGTTACCAGATATTGAAAAAATTGCCACTTTATGTAACCGATATAACACTCTTCTATTGGTGGACAATACAGCAACTCCACTTCTGTTACAACCACTCAAAATGGGTGCAGATATACTTATCTACTCAACAACAAAAAACATTAGTGGACATAGCGCTTCGCTTGGCGGTGTAGCACTTTTTAGATCTGTAAAAGAAAAAGATAAACTCAAAACAGACAGATACAAACATTTACATAAAATCATAGACAAAATGGGCAAAAAAGCGATGATTGCAATTTCCAAAAAAATGGCACTTCGTGATTTTGGTATGACCGCTAATGCTTTTGGCTCTTTTACAACTATGTTAGGTCTTGAAACACTCTCTCTTAGGATAGAAAGGGTATCTAAAAGCTCAGAAATCATCGCATATGCACTTGATAAAAAACTTGAAAATATTAGCGTCAGACATCCCTCTCTTAGCACTCACGAACATCATGCTCGCTATAAAGAGATTTTTCCTTCAGGTTCTGGCTCACTTATAACATTAGATGCTGGCACAAAAGAAAACGCATTTAAATTTCTCAACCACACAAAGCTTATAACTCAAACGGCAAATATTGGGGACAATAGAACACTTGCACTGCATATGAAAAGTACCATTTATAGTGATTTTAAAGATGATGATTTAAAAGTTCTTGGGATAACTGACGGACTTATCAGAGTCTCTATCGGACTTGAAAATCCACAAGATCTTATCGATGATTTTATACAAGCAAGTAAATTTGTAAATTAAGGAGCACATTATAAACAAAGAACTTAAAGAGATGTTGGAAAAATCAAGTAAAGCACTTGAAAAACTTCAAAACACAGTGGAAGATATGACAGAGAATTTAGCCGATGATGCATCAGACTTATGGGCAGACATGAAAAAGAATTTTGCAGGTGTAAATGAAAAACTCAAAACTGCTACAAAAGATCTTGATCAAAAAAGTGATGAAGCAAATCTTCAAGCACACCTTGGTGCTATGGAAGCGCATGACAAGATAAGCAACATCAAAGAGAGTATAGACGAGTTTACACAACAAGTATCTTCTTCTGTAGAGACTAAACTAGATACTGCAGCACTTCGTGCACATCTAGCAAAAATGGAAGCAGAAGATTTTTGGGAGAAAAAAGGTAAAACTTTAACCAATGATTTTAATGAATCTCGTGAAAAAGTTCAAAAACTTACTGTTGATGCAGTAGGAGAAATCAAAGATTATTTTGAAAAATTGACAGAAACTCTTAGTAAAAAAAGTTAGTGTTTACTTGCAGTTTTAATTTGGTTTTGTTCCATAATTTGTGAGAATGACTCCATGATTAACTGCTTGAAAACATCTGAAACTATAAGTTGCTCAAATCTTCCTGCATTGGTGTAGTAGTATTCTATAACAGTTTTGAGCTCCTTATCTGTAAAGTCATGATATGCATATAGTGAATTTATAAGCATTGATTCTCTAATTTGATTGGAGATATCTCCAATAATTTTATCTCTGTCATTTGATGACATAAGATCAGCATTGATTGAACCCAAAAGTTCACCAATCAGATGAACGGCAACGGGCGTTAACTCTAATCTATCCACAAATGCGTTCATGACATTTATACGCTGATAAGATGGTGGATTTTTCTGAATTTCCCTTAAATACTGTACCCTTCTTTGGATATCTTTTGGATGCATTGAATTTATACCATTATTTTTAAACTTTGAACCCAATGGACTTTTATAATACGCTATAGCACTTTTGAGTAAACCATCACTAAACTCATCAGAAAGCTTTGTTTTGACATATTTTAAAGCACTTTGAGAATCAAAACTAGCTTTTATATCAACTTTTTTTAATTTTTCATCTTTGATATTTTTGAGATAACCTCTTTCTATCTGCTTTGGTAATGCAAGGATAATTTCCTTCGCACCTGAAACCTTTAGATATTCATCTACCAATTTTATATCTGCTTTTGCAAAAAGTGAACTTGCAAAAAGTGAACACATTACTATTGCTAAAATATTTTTTTTCATAATTCTTACCTTTTGTAATCAGATCGACCAATTAAAAATATTTTTTGATATAATCAATCAAAAATAGACAAAAGAGACAATTATGAGATGGAGAGATGTAAAACAGAACAAAATTACCCATAAAGATGAAGCTAAAGAGATAAAAGAGACAGAATCTTCTCTCCCCTATGCCACATATGGAGATAAAATCAAAGCATTTATTACAGATACTTTTCTACTCTCTATGCCTATCTTTTATGCTGTGATCTATCTCGTTTTTGGAAATCGCGAAGGCTTTCAAAATGATATGCTTCTAGGGTGGTTCTATATCTTAGGACCTCTAGGGGTTGTCATTGTGCTATTTTATTTTATCTCAGGACAAACTCCAGGAATGAAAGCTTATGATATAAAAGTCATTGATAACAAAACTGGAGAAAAGCCATCCCTTTTACTTGCCATTTTGCGCTTTTTCTTTTTTAATGTTGTGCTTTTTTCTTTTATTGGTCTATTTTTTAGCTTTTTGAGAGAAGATAGACGTGGAATTTATGATCTATTGAGCGGGACTTCAGTTATAAAAACGACTAAATGAGAAACCGTTTTTTCAATATCTCCGCCTTTTTCTATTTCTACTTTTCCATCATTGGAGTATGGGTTATATTTTTACCAAAAATCCTGCAAAACACAGGATATGATACAACACAAATAGGAATTATCTTCTCTATCCCACCACTAATGCGATTTTTAACACCATTTTTCTTTTTAAAACTCTTTAGTCTTAGTAAGCGTGTCCTTCATGTGACACTTGTAATGATGCTTATTTCAATTCCCCTACTCTATTTAACCATCCATGATTTCACTCTTTTTGCATTGACAAATATATTTTTCGGAATATCTTTCGGGCTGGTTTTACCTTATATAGAGACTTATGCACTTAGTGAACTTGCTAAAGAGCGATATGGAAAAGCAAGGCTTTGGGGTTCGGTTGGATTTACCATCATCGCTTTGGTACTTGCACGAGTGTTTGATAATGATATAGGGCTTCATTTTATCGCTATATCAGTTATCATAAGTGCATTTTTTGCCTATATCATTTCACAAGATAATGGACATTTTAACAACAAAAAGGATCAACAAAAAGATAAATTTTCACTCTTTAGTCAAACCACTTTGTGGATAAGTATCTTCTTGATGCAGATGAGTTTTGGGGCATTTTACAGCTTTTTTACGATTTATGAGACCGATCATGGCATCTCACTTGAAACAGTAAGTTATCTCTGGTCTTTTGGCGTATTGTGCGAAATAGTTTTGTTTTATTATCAAGCTCATGTGATCAAGTTCAACTTATTGAAAATTATAAAATTTACAGTTTTTATAACTGCAATTCGCTGGATGCTACTCTACCTTTTTCCGGAATCACTTTTTATCTCTTACCTCTCACAAAGTTTTCATGCCTTTAGTTTCGCACTTTATCACACAGCAACACTAAGTTATCTCTACACGCTTTATGCAGATAAAAAACTCACTTCTCAATTTTATTATGGATTGGGATTTGGGTTGGGAGGTTTTATGGGAAGTTTGATTGCTGGAAAGTTTTATGGTGAGTATTTATTTTTAAGTTCTGCTATAATTGCAGCTCTATCATTATTATTTTTATACATTAGGGGAAATCATGAAAAGTCTATGGGATAACAACGAAGCACAAAAATATCAAAACGATCCACTTGCAATGCGAGTTTATACTTCAAAATTATTAGGTAGTTCTCAGGATTTAGTTCTTCATGGCGGTGGAAACACCTCTGTCAAGATAGATAACTTACTCTATGTCAAAGGAAGTGGCTGGAATCTTGATACGATAGAAAAAGAGGGGTTTACTGCTGTGGATTTGGATATGTTAAAAGAGATGGCAACAAGAGAAAGTTTAACTGATACGCAGATGGTAACGGAACAAAAAGAAGCCATGGTGGATAAATCTTCTCCAAATCCATCTATTGAAGCAATCTTGCATGCTATCATTCCCTTTAACTATGTTGACCATACCCATGCTGATGCAGTTGCAACAATCACAAATACACCAAATGGTAAAAAAATGGTTCAAGACCTTTATGGTGAGAATATGCTTATTATTGATTATGTTATGCCTGGATTTAT
>DQTU01000271.1 GCA_015662615.1 Campylobacterales bacterium
CTCTTGATAAAATTATCGCTTTAAAAGTGGGTTCTTATATCAAAGCAATTGAGCTGAAAGATGGTTATATCACTGCAAAACTAACCGCTATCAATAAACCTGAACCATTAAAGTTTGAACAAGCAAAAGATTCTGCATACAGCGCACTATTTAAAAGTAATAAGCAAAAACTACTCGAGAAAAAAGTAAAGGAAGAAAGTATTGAACTTAGAGAGGCACAAACATTGGACTACCTTTCAAGAGATGATGCAGCAAAAATTACAATGCTTAGTGAAAATGAAGCAAATGCATTTCTAAATCATCTTTTTGCACAATCTGAAAAAAAGGGTTATTACATATTTTCTGACAAAGCAATTGCTTATGAAATCATAGATCAAAAACTAAGTGCTGATGACCAAAATGAGACGCAAAAGGAAAATTTAATTAACAATATAAAAGCGATTAAAACCAATACCACCCAAAATATGTTAATTAAACAGCTAGAAACACGCTATAAAATTGAAAAACATTAAAAAGGATTAGGATTTGAGCACGATTATCTTAGGGGTAGACATCGGATCGACAAAAATTTGTGCAATCATTGCACAAAAAGACACTACCGGCATCAAAATATTAGGTGCTGGAATTTCAAAGTCACAAGGTGTAAAAAAAGGTATCATAACCAACATAGAACTTGCTTCTAGATCAATAAAACATGCTATTAATGATGCAAAAAGAGTAGCTGGAACGCATTTTGATCGTGTTGTGGTTTCAATGTCTGGCGCCTATACTAAAAGTGTTGATAGCTATGGTGTTGTAAATGTTCCTAATAACGAAATAGGAATTACTGAGATAAACAGAGTCATGCAAATGGCTGATCATAATGCAAATATTCCTAACGAATACGAAAAACTCCATGTACTTCCTTACAATTTTAAAGTAGATGATCATGAGAATGTTGATGATCCATTAGGGATGAATGGTTCACGACTAGAAGTACAAGTTCATATCATTACCGTTTTAAAATCAAGTCTAAACAACTTAAAAAAAGCTGTCAAATCTGCATCGTTAGATATAGACAATATCGTGTTAAACTCTTATGCATCAAGCATTGCAGTGCTCAATGAAGATGAGAAAGAGTTAGGCGTTGCTACTATCGATCTTGGTGGAGCAACATCAAATGTAGCAATTCATCTTGGAAATTCTATCAGATACAATGACTTTTTAGGTGTCGGATCTAACAACATCACAAATGACCTCTCTATGGCTCTGCATACGCCTATCAATGCAGCAGAGCGCGTTAAGATAGATCATGGGTCACTTAAACTAAATAGTAATGAGATCATCAATCTTCCAGCAATTGGAGATGAGGGAAGCTCCCATGAAGTCTCACTTGAAATAGTCACAAATGTCATCTATGCTAGAGTTGAAGAAACACTGCTTATCATTGCACAATCTATAAAAGATAGTGGTTTTAAAGATCAGCTAGGCGGTGGTATCGTGCTCACAGGCGGAATGACAAGATTAGAAGGGATAAGAGATCTTGCAACTGCAATCTTTAATAATATGCCAGTGCGTTTGGCTAGACCAATAGAGAGTGGCGTAGAAGGAATGTTTGATACGTTAAAAGGACCAGAATACTCTACATCTCTTGGTCTTATTTTCTATGCGGCAGGAAGATTTACACCTTACGAAATGGACTCAAATAGAAAACTTCGTTATAAAGATGAAACTATTGAGCCAAGTAAAAATATACAAGATATTATTAGTAGTGAACAAAACAACAGCACACTCGCTGATGATTTAGATATAAATAACCTTGGAACAAGTAGTAACAATAATGATTTCTTTATTGAAGAGGACCAAGATATAAAATCTGGTATCAAAAAGTTTTGGCACAGAATTACACAACTATTTTAAAAACTAAAGAGGAGAAAAAAGATGGATAAAAATACAGCAATCGGTGCAAAGATAAAAGTTATAGGTGTTGGTGGCGGTGGAGGAAATATGATTAATCATATGATAGATCAAGGGTTAACTGGTATTGACTTAGTTGCTGCAAATACTGATGCTCAGGCACTTGATACTTCAAAAGCCCCTACAAAAATTCGATTAGGTGATCGTGTAACTAAAGGTTTAGGTGCAGGAATGAAACCAGAGATTGGTAAAGATGCTGCAACTGAGAGTTTCAATGAACTTACAGATGCACTTGAAGGTGCTGATATGGTCTTCATCGCTTCAGGCTTTGGTGGAGGGACTGGAACTGGTGCTGCTCCAATTGTTGCTCAAGCTGCAAAAGAAATTGGCGCATTGACAATTTCAGTAGTTACTAAACCTTTTGGTTTTGAAGGAAGAAAAAGATCTCGTTTAGCTGACGCTGGTATAGAAGAGCTTAAAAAAGAGAGTGATTCTATCGTCATTATTCCAAATGATAAACTACTCTCTATCGTAGACAAAGATCTGGGAATCAAAGATAGTTTCAAACTTGTTGATGATATCCTATGTCGTGCAGTTGGTGGAATGAGTGCGGTTGTACTTTCAAGTGGTATTAATGATATCAATGTGGATTTTGCTGATGTTCAAACGATCATGAGTCACAAAGGTATGGCAATTTTAGGTGTTGGTGAAGCTGAAGGTGTTGATTCTGCTGTTGAAGCGGTTAAAAATGCTATCGAATCTCCACTACTTGATAATTTATCAATCAATGGAGCAATGGGTGTTCTAGTACATTTTCACATGCATCCAGATTTCCCTCTTACGCAAATTCAAAATGCTATGGATATCATTTATGATAGTGCTGATGAAGAAGCAGATGTAATTTTTGGTACCACTACCGATGAAAAAATAGATAATAATAGTGTTAAAATCACTATAGTTGCAACTGGTTTTACACAAGAGGGTGAAATGAGAACTACAACTGCTGCAAACAATACAGAAGCAGTCTCTCCAGAAACAACCGTAAAAACAAATATTGACATGCCTAGTATTGGTAGACAGATAAAGGTAAGCGGTGGCGGATACATTCTAGAAGATGATGATTTAGATTATCCAACTTTTCTTAGAAGACAAATGGACTAATCCAAGAATACTCCTTTTAACCAGACAAGTCCTTCTCTGCTTGTCTGGTTTTTTTACTTTGATGCTACATGGTCCAAATTTTCTCTTGCATCTTGAACCATTGCAATCCATCTGAAAGCTTTTTTCATATC
>DQTU01000089.1 GCA_015662615.1 Campylobacterales bacterium
AATATATCTGTCTTGTTCAAGCAGATGGTGACAATATGGGAAAAGTTTTAGAAGAGATTGGAGCAGATAACAAAAAATTGAGTGATTTTTCAAAAGCTCTTTTTGATTTTTGTTTAGAGGCAACAAGCAATGTTAGTAACTTTAACGGCAAAATGATCTATGCAGGTGGAGATGATCTCTTCTTCTTTGCACCTGTTGTAAGTGGTGAAAAAACAATATTTAATTTATGCAATGATTTAAGTAAAATTTTTGATGAGAAGATGAAATATTTAAATCTAAAAGAGAGTTTTCCAAGCCTCTCTTTTGGTGTAAGCATAACCTACTACAAATTTCCACTATATGAAGCAAGAGAAAATGGAGTCAAACTACTCTTTGACAAAGCAAAATCAAAACAAAAAAATGCCATAGCATTTAGAGTTATAAAACATAGCGGTCAAACTTTTGAATCGGTTATTAGAAAAGATGAAAAGGTTTTATTTGAGAAGTTTTTAGAGATAACACAATTTAACGATAGTTTTGATAGCAATTTTTTACACTCGATCTATACAAAGATAGATAGATTCAAAACAATTATAGAAGAGATAGCAAGTTTAGACAACAAAAGAGTTAGGATCAAAAACTTTTTTGATAACAACTTCAATGAAACTGAACATAAAAAATATAGAGAATTTTTTGAAAGTTTAACTGATTTTATAGTGGTTGTCTATGAGAGCAAAATAGAAGATAAACTAAACTTCATCTACTCAAGTTTAAGATTTAAGAAGTTTTTACTTGGAGATAAAGAATGAGATATAAAATTTTACTAAAGCCGTTAGAGCCTTTTTTCTTTGGTGGCGAACAGACATTTGGAAAACTGGGCGATAAAGAGAGTGGTAGTTACATAGCAGTTTCAAAATATTTTCCAAATCAAACGGCACTTCTTGGAATGTTTAAAAAAGAGATACTAAAAAATGAAGGGCTTCTTAGCAGAAAGATTAGAGGCGAGTGGGTAAATGAAGATAAAAAGCAAAAAGCAAAAGAGATAGTTGGAGATGAAAAGTTTAGTTTTGAAAAGAATGAATTTCTAAACTATGGGAAAATTCACAAGTTGGAACCGCTATTTTTACAAAAAGGTAATGAAGAGTATTTTGCTATAAAAGATATTTTTAAGTTTCAAATTGATCTAAATCCACCACTTTTGAAAGGCTATAAAGCAAAAACAGGAGTGGAGTTAAAATTTTTCAATGCCGATTTTTCTAAAAGTTTTGGTTTTGATGATATTTTTGAAAAAAAGGTGCAAGTTGGAAATAAAAAAAAGACAAAAGATGATGCTTTTTTTAAAAAGATCTCTTTTATGTTAAAAGAAGATTGTGCTTTTGGCTTTTGTGTAGAAGTAGATGATGAACTTAGTTTGAAAGGTTTAGATAACAGCATAGTCTATCTTGGAGCAGACAGAGGCAAATTTTTAATGAAGGTTGAAGAGAATCCAAAAATAGAAGAGTTGAAACTTCCTAAAGAGAAGTTTGACTACATCTTGCTACTTAGTGATAGTTACATCGATCTACCTTTAAGAGATAATTGCGATTTTGCAATAACCAGTGAAACAAGTTTGGCTTTTTTGAAAAATGAGTTTATAAACGGCAAGAGAAAATTTAAAAAAAGCAGAAACTACTATTTTTATGAGAGAGGATCGATCATCATAAATCCAGATAAAAAGCTAATAGAGGCAATAGAGAGTTTTAAAAATTTAGTACAGGTAGGGTGCAACAGATATGCCAGATGAATTGTTACTGCAACTGCTTGAAAAGACTAAAGAAGAGATAGAAAAGACTCTAAATTTAAGTAGCGAAGAGATAGAAAGAGAAGCGTTTGCTTTTTTTAAAAAAGAGAAAAAAAAGTTTATAAATATCTTTATCGACAATAAAACAGATAAGAAAAAAGCGATCTTTACAGCAGGAGCAAGCGGTGCGGGAAAAAGCGAATTTGTAAGATCCATAAATAAAAATTTGAACTACAATGTAATAGATACAGATGAGATAAGAAAGATTTTTCCATTTTATACGGGAGTTAATGCTCATCTTTTTCAAAAACCATCAATTAAAGCAGTCGAATTTTTACTCGACAACATTTTTAAAAACAATTTAGCTTTTATTCTCGATACAAATTTGGCAAATTTTAGTGTTGCTGATAAAAATATACAAAGAGCTTTAAAAAGAGGGTATGAGGTAGAGATCTATTTTATCTATAGAGATTATAAAGCTTGTAAAGAGTTAACAACAATTAGAGAACAGAATGAGGGTAGAAGAGTTAATGATGAGGTATTTAAAAGCAAAGCAATCGGATCTTTAAATTCGTTTAAAGAGATAGCTAAAAGCTATAAAGATAAGATAAGATTGGTAATTTTAGATTTAGATGAGAATGCTACATACAAAGATAACTTTGAGTCACACATAATTAGGTATGAACAGAATCTAAAAATTTTCTTAGGAGATAAACAATGAAAACAGATCTTTTAGTTTTAAGAACACTTACAAACCTTCATGTAGGAAGCGGTGACATAAACTTTGACATCATAGACAATCAAGTGCAGAAAGATGAGATCACAGGTTTACCCATAATTCATAGTAGTAGCATAAAAGGTGCTTTTAGAGAGCATTTTGAAAATGAGGGTAGTAACTTTGTGGAGTATGTTTTTGGTGGTGATGATAAAAATCAAACAGATGACAGAGCAGGTGCATACAGCTTTTTTGAAGCTACACTTCTTACAAGACCTGTTAGAAGCAATAAAAGAGCATACTATAACGCAACAGCACCAATGTGCTTAAAAAAGCTTATATATATGATCAAAGTTTTAAAAATAGAGGTAAGCTTTTTGGGAGAGTTAGAAAGGTTTTATGAAAAGATCAAGAATCTAAAAGAGATTATTGTTTTAGACAATGTTCAAGGCATTATCTTAGAAGATGAAAAAGCAAAAACAAGAAGCGATTTGAAAGTTGATATAGAGTTTTTAAAAGATCTTGCAATCTACCCAGATGAGAAGTTTAAAAAGCTTGAATTGCCTGTGATTGCAAGAAATAAGATAGGTAAAGATGGTATAAGTGAAAATCTATGGTATGAAGAGATTGTATCAAAAGAGAGTCAATTCTTCTTTTTCATAGCAAAACCTGATCATATAGATGAGGAAGATAGAAAAAAAGCAGAGAGCTTTGATGAGAGATTTTTGAAAAAAGGTGAGATTATCCAGATAGGCGCAAACAAGTCAATCGGTTATGGATTTTGCGAAGTTAGGAGATTGTCATGAGTAAAAAGAGAGTAGAAGAGTATATCCCTATTGCTTTAAAAGTTTTAGGAGATGAGTTTGAAAACGGCAAAATTCCAAGTGAATATAATGGTTACATATCTGCGTTTGGAGCTGGGATCATTCAGAGTGGATTGAAACCTACTATTGCCATATATGAAAATAAGAGCGCCTCAACTAAGAGTGAAAAAGATAGATTGACTAAGATAATTTTAAAAATTATAGACAAAGATACAAAAGAGAAATCTCTCTTAAAGTATGTGATAAACTCAAAAGAAGATGAAAGCTTTTTAAAAGAGAAGATAAAAGATGCATCTATCGCTATTAAGTTAGCGATCAGAACTTTTGAGAAGGTATAGAGATGATGGATCATTTTGCAGACGCTTTTGAAAAGGGTGGTTTTAAAGTCAAAAAAAAGTCTCAAAAAGTAGAGCCAAAAAAAGAGCCAAAAGATAGACCAAACTTAGGATGGCTTTTTTATAGGGACTATTTTGAAGGTATAGATTTTAATAACTTACAAAAGTGTGAAGAGAAGATAAAATCAAAAATTAAAAATATTTTAGAGCAATTGCCAAGATTGCAAACTAAAAAGAGCTTAGGTAATGTGTCGTTTGAATTAACCACAACATACCCAGGGCTGCTACTTGGAAGTGGATACCTTCACGAATTGCCAGATGTCAAAGGTCAGGCAATTTTGGGGTTTGATTTTGACTATACGACAGGGCTTCCCGTAATTCGCGGCTCAAGTATCAAAGGAGTTTTGAGAAGTGCGTTTGAACATCATAATTACATAAAAAGCTTATTAGACAAAGAGTTAGATATTGAGAAACTAAAAAATGAGATTTTTGAAAATGGTGACATATTTTTTGATGCTTACATCATAGATTTTAAAGATACTCTTTTAAGCGATGATTATATAACACCGCATAAAGATGAGGTAAAAGATCCTATTCCCTTGAGATTTATAAAGGTATCGCCAAATGTTACTTTTAGATTTGAATTTAGGCTAAATGATACATCTTTAACAAAAGAGGAAAAAAAAGATCTCTTTAAAAATATCATCTTAGACTTAGGTCTGGGAGCAAAAACAAATGTCGGATATGGTAAGTTTAATATCTTAAACAAATACAATTAAAAGAGTTCTTGACAATTGGCAAAAAGGAAGTTTCGATCAATTTAAGAATAGTTTAAAGTAAGAATGGCATATTATAACTGTCATTCCGCACCCTAAATAAATATTTTAAATTCCCTAAAACAAG
>DQTU01000008.1 GCA_015662615.1 Campylobacterales bacterium
AACCGTATCGCTGCTTCCTCCTCCACATCCTGCCAAAAGCAATACCGCCAGCGTTGATCCAATAAGATGTTTCCTAATCATTCTTTTTTCTCCTTTTCTGCTAAGTTATAAACAAAAGTATAAAAAATATTTGTTACTTCAATGTTACCTTCCCTAGATGTAAGTGTATGGTAACAGTACTGTCTGTTACTTTCAGTTCTTTTTCAATATCAAGCTCTGTACATAATTTCTCTACAATATGCAATCCGATACCCAGTCCTCTGTCACCCTCTTTATAAAAGCGTTTGAATATTCTTGAAGGGTTTTTGATGCCATAACTGCTGTTGGAGATAGAGATGGTATCTTTATCGGCTTGTATTTTTATGAAACCTTTGGGAATATTATATTTGCACGCATTACTGAGAAGATTGTATATGATGCGTGCAAGCGCATTTTTATCACTTTTGATAATGGTGTCCTGTATGTTTACCTCCCAGTCAAGATAGTGATACATCGGAGCAAAAAAGCAACCTGCTCATTGATGACTTCTTTAAGATGAAATTTTTCCTTTTCAAGCGCCATCTCTTTAAGATAGGCATTAAGATTATAATGGAGCATGGAAATGGTCTTTGCACTGCTTGTAATACTTTCCACCTCTTCATTTTTGGCATCCATCATTTTAAGGTTGATAAGGATGGAGGTAAGAGGTGTGTTGAGGTCATGGATAATATCTTTGATGAAAACCTCTAAAAGCTGCAAAGAGTGACGCAAAGGGCTGAGTACATAGAAAGAGAACAGCAGTGAGATCAAGACAGCGATAAAAGAGAGGAAAAGAAATTGCCGAAGTATAGAGAGCTTAATGGTATATAAAAGTGCTTCATACTTTTTTTTGGGGTAAATGACTTTGAGAAGGTCATTGTTGTTAGTAGGGAAAGGGATGAGGATAAAGAGTGAATCCGTATCAAAATAGAGCTCATATAATTTACTTTTTTTATCTCTCTGAACGATATCAATATCAAAGCGGTCATCATCAAAAAAGAGACTGTAGTTCTTCATTTCCAAAAAAATATTCTCTCTTGTATGTTCTTCTTCTATTTTATAGTAATGATAGAAAATAAAGATCAGGAAGATCTCAATGACAAGAAAAAACAGGATAAAACTTTTAAGCAAAGACTCTTTTTCAGATAATTTTATAACCCACTCCTCTTACATTTTTAATTTGAATATCAAGATTTTTCTTGAGTTTGGCAATGTTGACCCTCAGTGCCAGATCAGAAGGTTTTTCCAGCAGCAGCATAAGTTCATCTTTGGTAACAGGAGCAGGATGGTTTCGGACCAGTGTTGTAAAAATCTTTTTTTGTACTTCTCCCAAGTGTATAGGATTTCCCTGATGAAAAATCTTTTCTCTTCTAATATCGATCTCAAAATCTTTAAACCGAAGGAGTTCTTTTAATGTACTGGTTTTGGCCTTGATTCTTACAATAAGCTCATCCGGGTCAAAAGGTTTTTTTATATAGTCGTCTGCTCCGGCAATGAACCCTTTTGTTACCGAAGCGATATCTCCCAGTGCACTGATTATAATGGTCGGAGTAAAATCTTCTGCCTCCCTGAGGGCAGTAAGCAGATCAATTCCGTTCATTACAGGCACATTGATATCAAAAAGGTAAAGTGTGTAGTTACACGCATAGCTGAGCTCTATCGCCTCTTCACCATTTTTGGCCCAGTCTACTTCATAGCCATGGTGTGCAAGATATTTTATCAGTGTTTTTGAAAGGGCAGGATCATCTTCAAGAAGAAGCAGTTTACTCAAAATGTACTCCTACATTAAAAGATATGATATGGTCATAAGAGAGCTTATCTAGTGTATAGGCATAATTGCAGGTAACAAAAAGGTCTTTTGATATAGTATAAGCGTTGAACCATGAGAGCGCTTTATAGGCTTCATTCTTAGGATAGGCAGAACCAGAGTAGCTGTAAGAGAGAGCACTGTACCATTTGTCGGTCAAGGCATAACCTGTTCCTGCAGAATAGGAATAAAAATCATTATAGTCCATTGTTGGACTGTCACCGCTAATTGTATAACTGTAATAGAAAAAAATATTTTGTTTTGTGTTGATGAAATAGTCAAAGTTAACAGAGCTGAAATAATCATTGTCTCTACTGGATGTCTCATCACCCGTTAAATAAAATTTTGTTCCCATTGATACTTTGGTGTTGAAGGAAGGGGTTTGAAAGAGGTATCCTGCCGTAAAATAGAGATTGTTTTCAGAGCGGGTAATCGTGTTGATATTGGTTGTACTGTAGTTTGAGCTTGAAAGGGAAAAACTCCAGTGACCATAATCGTAATTTACAGACAGGTTTAAATTGCTTGATGTGGCCGATAAGGTATTGAAGCTGATATCGCTTCCTAGCTGAAGAGTGATCTTTCCCGGGTATTTTTTGTCATATGGACAGCCTCTTTCATCTACAATGACATCAAAAGGGGTGTCTGCACAGAGGTCTTTGCTGTCATCTACACCATCAATATCCTGATCTTCATATGCCAAAAGAGCTGACGAACACAATAGTATGGATAGAGTGATTTTCAGAAGAGTCACCTGTGAGTCCCGCCTTGTCTATTTCTCATTGAGCCGTGTCCTCCCCGCTGCTGAAGTTGCATATGTAGCTGCATACTGTTCTGTATATCGGAGCTATTACGGGATTTTTGCACAGATGTGCTTTTGGCTGCAAAAGATTCCTGAAGATCCAACATGATTTTTCGTCGGATCTCTTTATTCATTTTTCTAAGTTTTATTTTGAGCTTGTTTATTGCAATCCTCCGATCATCTGAAGAACTGTTTTTGATCTGGGTGATCAATATGTTTAACTCTTTTGTCTGCTCCGTTGTCTCTTGGGCGCCAAGCTGAACGGCAAGTATAAAAAAGGAAATGCTTAAAATGATAAGTTTATGATGCATAGCAACTCCTACCTTCCGACGATTGTATAGTAATTTTGTTAATAAAGTGTTACCCTAAATCTTGAAATAGAAATTCATGACTTTGCATCATCATCGTATTCATGGACTTTGCATAAAATCATCGTCGAACCTATGGGTGCGACTCATATTTGATACAACACCCACAAACACGAGCATGAAACAAATTCAAAGAATCCTATTTCGAGATTTGGGATTTTGCCCTATGT
>DQTU01000076.1 GCA_015662615.1 Campylobacterales bacterium
ATGAGAGAAGATGCCAAGAAAAATCCTGGTGCCATTCGAAAGATGAAGTTGGAGCTTGAACGAGAGCAGAAAAACTTTGATGATAGTAAAAATATAAACCGTAAAAAGATGTTGTATGATTTGGAGGATGTCACAAAAAGTTTAGGAGATAAACTGCTTATCAAAGATTTTTCAATGCGGATTTTACAGCAGGATAAGATAGCTATTGTGGGAAAAAATGGAGCAGGAAAATCTACACTTTTAAGACTGCTTTTAAATGATTTAGAGCCAGATAGTGGAGTTGTAAAAAGTGGAGAGTTTAAAGTTGGGTATTTTGACCAACAGAGGGTCATGCTAGATGATGATAAAAATCTTATCGATACATTTTGCCCCAATGGTGGAGATAGGATAGATGTCCGTGGGCGAAATATGCATGTGTATGGATATCTAAAAAACTTTCTTTTCCCAAAAGAGCACATGGATAAAAAGATAGGGTTGCTTAGCGGTGGCGAGAAAAACCGTGTTGCTTTGGCACTTTTGTTTAGTAAAAATTACGACTGCCTTATCATGGATGAACCGACAAATGATTTAGATATCAATACCATCAATATCCTTGAAGAGTATCTGCAGAGTTTTGAGGGTGCACTTATCTTTGTCTCTCATGATAGGTATTTTGTGGATAAAATCGCCAAAAAGCTTTTGATCTTTAGGGGTGAGGGGTTGGTTGAGGAGAGTTATCTCAGTTATAGCGAGTATTTGGAAATTGAAAAAGAGTTAAAAGAGATCGATAGTTTTGAGAGTGAAATTCAAAAATCTCAAAATGAACCACAGAGAGTGACAAATAGAGCGGTGAAACTTAGTTATAAAGAGAAGAGCGATTATGAGAGTCTGCCAGCAAAAATTGAAGCGTTAGAAGATGCGATAAAAGAGACAAACGAATGTTTAGCAAATCCAGAGTGTTATCAAGAAATTGGGTTAACAGAGCTAGGTTCAAAGCTAGAAGCGTTGGAATTGGAGTATGAAGAGGTTGTGGATAGATTTTTGGAGTTAGAAGAGAAGGTTGAAATGATAAACAATTTGGTATAATCAGAAAATATATAAGTAGGAGAATTAAATGAAAGTATTATTGATAAAAGATGTAAAAAGTCTAGGAAAAGTTGGTGAAATCAAAGAGGTTAAAGAGGGATATGGTAGAAACTTTTTAATTGGAAAAGGGTTTGCTAAACATGCTACTGATGAGGTAATAAAGCAGTGGAAGATAAACCAAGCTGACATGGCTAAAAAAGAGGCTGATGAGATTGCAACTCTTAAAGATATAGAGAAGAAGTTGGCAGATATAAAGCTTCAAATTCATAAAAAACTAGGGGCGAATGGTTCACTTTATGGAGCGGTCACAAAAGATGAGATAGCACAGGAATTAGCAGACCAACATGGCATTGAGGTTGACAAAAAAACTGTTGAACTTGAAAAGAATGCGATCAAAGGGACAGGAATTTATGAGATATCCGTAAAGTTGGGGCATGGAATCCATGCGAAATTAAACCTTGAAATTATAGGGGATTGAATACCCCTCCTAGATTAGATTAACGCTTAACAGCGTTTCAATTTTGCTCATTATCGAGGCATCACGACGCAGGACTAGCCGTAGCTAATTCAAGGAGTGATAACGAAGAGAATGGGCAAAATTGAAACGCCCGCAGGGGAAAATAAAAAGGCACAATCTTTGAATATGAAAATATTTGAATTGCAATAAGCAGTCCTGCATATTTTCAAATCCAAATCTTATGCCTTTTTCTCTTCCTGTTAAGCGTTAATCTAATCTAGGAGGGGTATAGTGTTTCATGCAACTACGATACTTGCTGTAAAAGGTAAGGATAAAGCTGTTATCGGCGGCGATGGTCAAGTTACTTTTGGAAATGCAATTTTAAAAAGTAATGCTACAAAAATCAGAAGACTTTATAATGGAAAGATTTTGGCTGGATTTGCAGGAAGTACGGCTGATGCGTTTAATCTGTTTGACATGTTTGAGGGAATACTAGAGCATAAAAAAGGTGATCTTTTAAAGTCTGTTATTGATTTTTCAAAAGAGTGGCGAAAAGATAAGTACATGAGACAACTTGAAGCAATGATGATTGTTCTGAATAATGACCATATCTACATCTTGAGTGGTAATGGTGATGTTGTTGAGCCGGAGGATGAGAAGATCGCAGCGATTGGGAGTGGTGGAAATTTTGCTATTTCAGCAGCTCGTGCACTCGATCGTCATGCAGATTTAGATGAAGAGAAACTTGTTGCAGAGAGTTTGCTCATAGCTAGTGAGCTTTGTATCTACACAAGTGATAATATAAAAACTTTTACATTAACAAAAGAGGGAAAATAGTCGAATGGACATGACACCAAAAGAGATCGTTGCATATTTAGATCAATATATCATTGGGCAATATGAAGCGAAAAAAGCGATAGGAATTGCTTTACGAAATAGATATAGAAGAATGCAGCTTGAAGATGAGATGCAAGAAGAGATTATGCCTAAAAATATCCTCATGATAGGTACAACAGGTGTGGGAAAAACAGAAATTGCCAGACGACTTTCAAAGATGATGAGTTTACCGTTTGTAAAAGTGGAAGCTAGTAAATATACTGAAGTGGGTTTTGTAGGGCGTGATGTTGAGTCTATGGTTAGAGATCTAGTCATGGCAGCAGTAAATATGGTAAAAGCGGAACACAAAGAGAAAAATATCTCTGCAATTGATGATTATGTGCAGAAGAAAATTATTGAAAAACTTCTTCCTCCACTTCCATCAGGGGCTAGTGAGCAGAAAAAAGAGGATTACGAAAGATCTCATGCTAGAATGAAACAAAAACTTATTGACGGTGAGTTGGATGATCTTAAAATCGAGATTGAGATCTCAAAAGGGATGGGTGAGATAAATGATGCCACCATGCCTCCTGAGATGATAAAGGTTCAAGAATCTTTTATGAAGATCTTGAGTGCCAAAAGTGAAAGTATCAAAAAAGAGGTAACGGTTAAAGAGGCAAAAGAGGCGTTAAAAGCAGAAGCTAGTGAAAATCTTTTGGATTTTGAAGCGATAAAAGCAGAAGCATTAGAGAGAGCTGAAAATTCTGGGATTATCTTTGTGGATGAGATTGATAAAGTAGCTGTAAGTGCAAAATCTCAAAGCCGTCAAGACCCAAGTAAAGAGGGGGTTCAAAGAGATCTGCTTCCAATTGTTGAGGGGAGTGATGTAAATACTAAATATGGTGTTATCAAAACAAATCATATCCTCTTTATTGCAGCTGGGGCTTTTCATCTTACTAAACCAAGTGATCTCATCCCTGAACTTCAAGGTCGTTTTCCACTTCGAGTTGAGCTGAGTTCTCTCTCCGAAGAAACGCTTTGTAAGATCATGACGCAACCTGCAACTTCACTTTTAAAACAGTATGAAGCGCTTTTATCTACTGAGGGTGTTACTTTGAAGTTTGAAGATGAGGCTATAAAAGAGATGGCAAAAGTTTCACAACTTGCCAATGAAAAGATGGAAGATATCGGGGCTAGACGACTTCATACTGTGCTAGAACGAGTCATTGAAGAGATAAGTTTTACCGCTGATGAACATAAAGGAGAGACGATTTCTGTAACTAAAGATTTAGTAAAAGAGAAACTTGATGAAGTCGCAAGTGATGAAGATTTGTCGAGGTATATATTATAATGGAGACCAAGGCTGGCTTTATTGCTGTTGTAGGAAGACCAAATGCTGGGAAAAGTTCACTTTTGAATTTTTTTGTTCAAGAGAACATTACCATGGTTTCACACAAAGCAAATGCAACTCGAAAGCGTTCAGATGTGATTGTGATGCATGAAAATGCACAACTTGTTTTTATTGATACACCTGGTCTTCATGATAGTGAGATGCTTCTTAATCAATACATGATGGAAGAGGCGATAAAAGCGATTGGAGATGCAGACTTGATTTTGTTTCTCTCGCCCGTAACTGACGGTTTAGAAGATTATGAGAAGTTTTTAAAATTAAATAGTAAAAACATTCCTCATATTTTGCTACTTACTAAGATCGATCAAGTCTCAAAAGAGAAACTATTTAAAAAAATTACGGCATTTGTAAAATACCAAGATAGATACCTTGAACTTATCCCAACTTCTATCAAAAAAGGTACAGATATTCCCCATGTTTTAGGCACTATCGCCAAGCATTTACCAACCCATCCATACTACTATGATCCAGAAATTTTAACAACTCAAAAAATGAAAGATATTTACAGAGAACTCATAAGAGGTGCAATATTTGATAAAACCTCTAAAGAAATTCCCTATTTTTCCGATGTAGTCATTGAAAGGGTTGAAGAGTCCTTTGAGTTAGAGAAAGTTTATGCCCAAATCGTTGTAGATAGCAAGAGTCAAAAGGGTATTGTCATCGGTCATGATGGTGCTACTTTACAGCGTATCGGCAAGATGGCTAGAGAATCGATAGAAGCATTAAACGGTACAAAAACTTTCTTGAAACTGTTTGTAGTGGTAAAAAAAGGCTGGAGTAAAGATAAAAAATCTTTAGGGGAGCTTGGCTACAATTTTTAAATGACTCTTTAACTACTATAAAAATAGGTAGTTAAAATGCTAAAAAAGAGTATTATTGGATCAGGCAGTAAAACAATTGTTACTGTTGATCCCTATTCATCAACTTCATTTGAGTATCAAGATAATCTTATCTCAAAAGGTAATGTAAAGCGATATGAGCAAAAGAATTTTTACAACTCGTATGTTCAGACTAAAGATGTAATTTCAAGTACTGTTGATATCGATAATGATGTAAGTGCTGAAGACCTTAAAGATGCTATTGAAATTAAAGCTTATGATGAACTAGGATTAGAGAGCTCTCGAGAATATTCAATATTTTATTTTGAGTCTAATCGTGATGATAATGACTTTAAAGTATTTAATGTTATAGCAATTGATAAAGAACGACTTAATGAAGTATTTGGTGAGTTAAAAGATATTAAATATATTGATTATATTACTGTAGCACCTTTTTTGATGAAATCACTTTATAATAGAAATTTATTAAGCATTGATAGCACAGACTGTTTTGTCTATTTTCATAATGATGATGCTTTTGTTGCAATTTATCAAAATGGTGAATATATCTTCTCCAAGTCAATTCGTTACTCTCTTAAAAATATTTCTGACACATTTTCAAAAGAGTTAGGCAAAAGAGTTGATGAGTCTGAGCTTTTTGCTATGCTTGCAAAGTCAGGTTTGAGAAACGAAAATAGTGCCTATCAACAGCAATTTATGAAGCTTTTTGGCGAAGTATTTGTTTATATCAATGATGTAATTTTATACGCCAAAAGAGCTTATGGCTTAGAAAAAATTGATCAAATATTTTTAGGGACTGAAATTGGAAATATCCCTGGTATGGATGAGTTTTGCTACAACTATGTCAATATCTCTACAAAAAAATTAGAGTTTAAAGTTTCTAAAAATGCTAATGAAATAACTATAGATCCTCTACATACCTTGCTTATTATTAATGGACAAGATTATCAAACTAGTTTTGATGAGCGCTTCAATGTTTCAATTTTTAAAAGACCTCCTCCAATTTGGAAGAGACCAAGTGGAAAGTTAATGCAGTCTGTTGCAGCAGCATTGCTGATTTCACTTGCATATCCTGGATATCAATTTGGTTATGATAACTTCTTTTTGCAAGAAGAGGTAAAAGATTTAAATGAAATTGATCGTGCCCTTGCAGTAAAAGTAAGTTCTATGAAAATAGATCTTACAAAAATACATAAAGAGAAAAAGGATATTACTGAGAAGTTAAATGCAAAAAATGAGGATCTTGAGTTTAGAACCAAACTACTAAAAGAGATCTATAGCAAAAAAGTCTCATATCCTATGAAAGCAAAAGTTTTAACTAATCTTTTTGACAAAATAAATAAGCATGATTCAAATGTTGTAAGTGTTGATAATAATAGTACAGATATGGTGATTACTGTAAGAAGTAAAAAAGATAAATATATAACCGAACTTATGAAAGATATATCTATCACAAAAGGGTATGAAGTGAGTACCGAGTTAATTAAAAAAGATGAAAATACCACTTATTACGAAAGTGCAATAAAGGTAGGACTCCATGGCAATTTCTAGCAGAGAAAACAGAACAATAACTGATAAAATTGATGCATATTTTTTTGATAAAAAACCATCAGAAGCTTCTCTTTTATATTTTGGGGCGATGCTGTTTGTTGGGTTTTTAGTGTATCAATTTATCTTTTTAGAGACTGATAAAAATATAAAGATTACAGAGTCGAAATTTAATACTATTAAGAAAAAAGTTGATGAAGAGCGACGCTATTTAAGTTCTAATACGCCTGCAAGACTACAACAGCTTAAAAAATCAGTTGAAGCAAAGTATGCTGAGTATGATGATACAAACTATAAAATTTCTTATGTTGATAATACCTTAACTGAACTCTCTTATCTTCTTTTTGATGATGAAAACTGGGCTTCTTTTGTTGATGATATTTCACGATTGGCAAAGAAATATAAAATTGAGATAAAAGAGATTGCAAATAAATTTTATGAACCAACTTTTCAAACAATTACGCATGTAGTAGAGATAGATGTTAAATCAAGTGGAAAGTTTTCCAATATGGTCAAGTTTCTTAATGAGATTGAAGAGAGTCAAATGGTAATAGATGTTCATCAGATTCAAATTACAAAGCCTGAAGATAAACTAGAGGCTCTATTTAAAATTGCAGTATGGGGGATGAGGTACTAATGAAAAAGTTAATAATTTTACCATTTTTGGCGATATACTTGAAAGCAAATGATAGCAGAGTTGCTATGGTTGCAGAGTATAAAAGTATGTTTTCAAAGATTGGAGAGAGACGAATTGGTGTTGATCCTAGAATAATAGATGCTGTTAAAACACCATTTGTAATGGTCAAAAAAGAGCAACCCAAGATAGTTAATGGAGAGGTGGTAAAGGCATCTTCAGAGTTTATTTTACAAGCTATGATTAACAAAAAAGCAAAAATTAATGGGAAATGGTACGGTGTCAATGATGATATTGGTGACTTAAAGGTTGTCTCTGTCAAAAATGGTGTGGTATGGCTGAAAAACAGCGAATTTAAAAAGAGATTAACAATGAGGAAAGAAAATGCAAAAATTAGTATCAAGTAAGTTAAAAAAATCGGTCTTAGCACTCAGCTTTGCCTCACTATTAGTTGGAAGTGTATCAACTCTTGAAGCAAAAAGTTGTGATAGCAGGACATTTAATATCAAAATTTCTGAAGAGGTATCAACAAATGAGATCTTAAATCAACTTAGTGATGAGTGTGGATTTTCTGTCATTACAAAAGATGAATTTGCAGGTGAAAAATTAGACAAGAAGCTTTTTGGTATTAATATCAAAAAGATGAGTCTTGATGAAATTTTTGAAGTTTTAGTAAAGAGTAAAGGGTTGGATTATAGTTATGATCATAACATGTTACAAATTAGTGGGCTATCAACTAAAACCTTTAAAATAGATTATGTCAATACAGAAAGATCAGGGGTAAGTAATACGGATATATCTCTTACTGGTGATTCAGCAGTAGCTGATGAGGGTGAAGGTGGTAAAGGTGGATCACTCTCAACGGGTGCTACAATCACTTCAAGTGATAAGTTTAGTTTCTGGGGAAAAATGGAAGCTGAACTAGGAGTGATATTAAATGCTCCTTCGGATAAGTTTAAAGCTCCAGCCCCAATTATCAATAGAGAAGCAGGGCTTGTTACGGTAAGTGGTACTACAGCACAGGTTAATAGAATTGCTATTTATATAGATCAGCTTATGAGCAGGTTGCATAAACAAGTTTTAATTGATGTGAAAATTCTTTCTGTTAATCTTGATAAGTCAAGACAAACAGGTATTAACTGGGGTGAAATATATAAACTGCAAAATATGAAATTAACTTATGAGATGCTAAATTCTAATAATCTTAGTGAAGTTGCAAATGATTCGATTCAAGAATTTGGTGATGATAACCCAAGTGCACATGCTACATTTATGAGACTTTCTGGAAATACTGCTATCACAGATCTTGTAAAGTTTTTAAATACACAAGGGGATGTAACCTCGATTTCAAATCCTAAAGTGGTCACACTAAATAATCAACCAGCGGTTTTTAGTTCAGGTGATCAACTCTATTATAAGCTCTCTGCTTCTTCGAGACAAACAGGGAGCAATGCCGCAACGGAGACTTATAATAATGAAGTAGTGAAGTCTGTATTTGCAGGAATACTTCTTGATATTACACCAGAGATTACCGATGATGGAGAGATTATTTTAAAGATCAACCCTTCTATCTCAACCGTTAAAACAGAAGTAAAGACAGATGAATCAGGTGTGAGAAGATTACCGCCCGATCTTATGAAAAAACAGATTTCATCTGTTGTGAAACTTAGAGATGGCGAAAAAATCGTACTTGGAGGCTTGATAAACAGTCGTACAGGGAATACTACTTATAAAGTACCGATTTTAGGAAATTTGCCGATATTAGGATATGCATTTAAGCAGGAGAGAATTACAGAGATTAGAGAAGAGTTAGTGGTCATTATCACTCCTCATATCATAAACCCAAAAAGAGGGAAAAGACGAGTGGTTTCCCTTAAAGAGTTAGGCTATCAAGGTATTAAGTAAAAATGTTAAAGAGGAGGGGTAAGTTGAGTAGAATTAGTACAATAGTATCAGAATCTGAACGAAAGATTACTGATGACAAAAGTTTTATGCAAAAATTTTCATTTCTGCTCACGGTTATTGTAGGCTTATCAGCTTATATTATAGTGCAAGGTTTTAATGCGGTTGATAACCTCTCATTGCCTTATGAAGATAAGATTAAATTTGTATCTTTAGAGATGGTGGAGCGTGAAATTAATGGCAATAATATTAACTTAGCAGTCATAGAAGATGATTTTTCTGAGTTAGTCTCTATTGATTTAAGTGGTATTTCACTTTTTCAACCTATGAAACCTATGCAAAATGTACAAAATGTGCCACACCAAAGATATGAACAAAATCATCAACAAACGGTCATGGTGGAAAAAAGAGTTAGTACAATAAAAAAAGAGGATAAGAAAAAAGTATTTATTACGTCACAAGATGGCAATTCACTCTCTTTTATAAAGAAGAAGTTTTACGCAACTAATAATGCTGTTTTCTCAATCAAGTTAGCAGAAAAGTTTTATGAATCTAAAAAATATCAACAAGCATTGAAGTGGTCATTGATTACCAATGAGATTGATTCCAAAAATGAGCAGAGTTGGCTTATGTTTGCCAAGATTAAAAATCAAATGGGTAAAAAACAAGATGCGATCAATGCGTTAAATGAGTATTTAAAACGTGAAAACTCTTCTAAAGCAATATCATTGCTCAAAGAGATTAAAAAGAGCGTATAGGCAGAATTATGAGAAAAAGAGAAGAATTAGGTATTGTTGATTTTTTATGTGATAATAAAATCATAACGCCGGACATTGCAAAAGAGATAGAAGAAGAGCATGAAGATATTGGTGATGATATAGGCTCAATTCTTATCAAGAGGGGTATTGTTAATAGTGATACACTCATACTGCTTTTAATTGAAGCATTAAAAAATGGTATTATTCTCTTGAGCGAAGTTTATACTAAATTTTCAATTGATATTGATGTTTTTATAGAGAAGTTTGCTCAGAGTCGTAACTGTGATTATATAGATCTTTTTAGTGTTGATGTCAACTATACTATTGGTGCTAAGATAGGGTATGAGCGTATTAGTAAAATAGGAGTCTTGCCTTATAAAGAGGATGACTTAAATATCTATATCGCAGCTATAGATCCTTTTGATATGGGACTTCAAGATTCTCTTCACCGTATTTTTAGAAATAAGCTTATTAAAGTAGCGATTGCAAATCCAGATCAAATAGCAAAACATCTGCACAATATTGAGATTAGTGAGAGTGTTAAAGATTTAATTTCTGAAATCAGACAAGAGTTTAAAGCAAGTGATGCAAATGATGAAGAGAGTTCCGGTATTTTAAAACTGATAGAGCTTATTCTGAAAACTGCCATCATAAGTGGTGCGAGTGATATTCATATTGAGCCGACTGAAACAAACTGTATTATCAGAGCGCGTATTGATGGTATGTTGAAAGAGATCTTTGTATTTGATAAAGATATGTTTCCGCCTTTGGGTTCACGGGTGAAATTGTTAGGGAATTTGGATATTGCAGAGAAAAGAAAACCACAAGATGGCCGATTTTCAGCAACAATTATGGACAAACATTATGATTTTAGAATGTCAACTCTGCCTATCATGACGGGTGAATCTATTGTAATGCGGATTCTTGATAAATCAAAGGTTATGATTAAGTTAGAAGATTTAGGAATGCATCCTGAAAATTTTAAAAAGTTTCGAGCTGCCATGGATGCGCCTTATGGTGTTATCTTTGTAACTGGACCTACGGGAAGTGGTAAATCAACAACACTTTATGCTGGTATGAATGCTATTAAAAGTGTAAAGAGAAAGATGATTACGGTTGAAGATCCAGTTGAGTATCAAATGTCCCTTCTTCAACAAGTACAAGTAAATAACAAAGCAAATCTGACTTTTGCTTCAGCACTAAGGTCGATTTTGAGACAAGATCCAGATATCATTATGATTGGTGAGGTACGGGATAAAGAGACTTTGAAAATTGCGATTGAAGCATCTCTTACAGGGCACCTTGTTTTAACAACACTGCATACTAATGATGCAGTAAGTGCAATAACTAGGATTATTGACATGGGTATAGAAGCTTATCTAGTATCAGGTGCACTTATTGCGATTCAAGCACAAAGATTAATTCGTAAAGTATGTCCTCACTGTAAAGTGAAAACAATACTCCCCGAAGAGATACTTAAAGATATGAAAGATTTTATACCTGAGACTTATCAGTTTTATAAAGCAAAAGGGTGTGATAAGTGTATGCAGACTGGATATTCTGGACGAGACATGGTCTCAGAAGTATTGGTAGTGGATGAAAATATGCAGAGTATGATCGCACGAGGCGTTTCAAAAGAGGATATCTTAGAGTATGCACTTGAAAATGGGTTTGTAACCATGTTTGAAGATGCAGCTGTAAGAGCGGCTATCGGAAAGACAACAATAGAAGAAGTATATAGGGTGACTAAATCATAATGAATTATTTTGAAGTAAATTTTATCTTAAAAGGTAAAAGAGGGACAGAGCTTATCAAAGCAAAGACTAGAACTGATGCAATTTCTATTGCAAAATCAAAACTACATGGGGGAACCATTTTAAAAGCTCTTCCCGTTTCTGCACCACTAGAGAATAGAATTGCAGATTTTAAAGAGCAGCATTTTGGTAAGATTGCACAAAAGAAGGTTAAAACTGAGTCTTTAATTGCAGCAGTAAGACAATTGGCAGTTATGACAAATGCTGGTATCTCAATCCATGATAGTATCAAAGAGGTGGAAAAAGCTACAGTTGATCCTCAACTAAAAGCTATTTTTGATGATGTTAACGATAGTTTAAATGCGGGTAAGAGTTTAACTGAAGCATTTATGCCTTTCAAGTTTCATGTGGGTGATGTTACCTTAGCGATGATAGAATTAGGTGAGAGTACAGGTGATATGTCTTCCTCTTTAACAAAACTTGCTGAGGTTTTAGAAGAGATGATGGAAAATGCTAAAAAATTGAAATCTGCACTTCGTTATCCAACAACTGTTATTATCGCAATTGGAATTGCTTTTACTATTTTAATGGTTTATGTTGTACCAAAATTTAAAGAGATATTTGAAAAGTTCAACGCTGAGCTTCCCATGCCAACTAAAGTGTTACTCTTTTTAGAGCATGCGATCAATAATTATGGACTTTTTATCTTAGCAGGTATCGTTGGTATTGTGATGTACAATAAATATATGTACAAAACAAGTGATGGATATAAACGAAAATCTGATAAGTTTATACTCAAAGTTTACCTCATAGGAAATGTGATATTTTATGCCTCTTTGAGTAGATTCATGTTGATTTTTACAGAGCTTGTACGCGCTGGTATCCCTGTTGCTGATGCACTAGATACTGCTTTGATGACCATTGATAATGAAGAGATTAAAGATAAGCTCTCAACAGTAAAATATGAAGTTGAGAGAGGTTCAAACCTTACGGATGCATTTGCTAAAACTGAACTTTTTGAAGGTATGTTGATACAGATGATCAAAGCTGGAGAGCAGGGTGGTGCGTTGGATAAGATGCTTGAGAAAGTAAGTGATTACTATAAGGCAAGATTCAATGATATCATTGACAATCTATCCTCATATATTGAGCCAATTTTAATTGGTTTTATTGCCGGAATGGTTTTGATGATGGCTCTTGGAATCTTTTTACCAATGTGGGATATGGCATCAGCGGTTAAGGGCTAAATTACATTTAGCCAATTTCCAACTCTTCCTTGTTCTATTTTTATGGTCGTGGGATTTCCATGACCTGAATAGATTTTCATATCATATTCTAACTCTAAAAATTTCTTAATACTTTTTTTCATATCTTCAGGATTTGAGAAGGGAAAGTCAACGCGACCAATAGAGTTTTCAAAAACAAAATCTCCAGAAAAACAACAATCCTCAATGATAATCATACTATTTCCTGGAGTATGTCCAGGAACCCAGATATATTTTATTTTAATCCCTTCTAATTCAAACTCTGCATCTCCTGTGATTTCAAAATCAGCAACACTAGGCGGTGTACCTTGTGAAAAGGGATCATTTTTTAACATGAAAGCGTCATCTTTTGGTACATAGATGGGAATTTTTAGTTTATCTTTTAGCTCTTGGTTACTCCAGATATGATCAAAGTGTCCATGTGTATTCAAAATTGCAATAGGATTGCTTGTATTTTCTAGAACCCATGATGAGGCTCCCATACCAGGATCAATGATAATATCTTTTCCATCTATCGTGACAATGTAACAATTTGTCTGGTAACTTCCCATAGCCTTAGCTTTTAATTTCATAATTAACCTTTAAAATATATTTAATATTCGTTTACTCATGGGTGTTATTCTAGCACAAAATGTTTCATATGGAAACATCGCATGCAATTCAAGCTCTAAAAAAGTGAATATATTTTAAAAGTGATTTTTTATTAGTCCTTCGTCAAGGTAAAAACCTCCGCCTTTAGGCGGACAGATTTATCTCCAATTGCTAGGAGGTGGTATAATGTATTCCAAAAAGAGGGAATATGCAATACAGATACGGAAGCCACACAGTATACAAAATAGAGTACCACTTTGTATTCGTAACAAAATATAGATATAAAGTATTGACAGGAGATGTAGGATTAAAAATAAGAGAGTTGATCAGACAAACATGTGAAACATTTGAGATAGAGATAGTCAAAGGAGCAGTAAGTAAAGATCATGTACATCTTTTAGTGTCAGCACCACCAAATTTAGCACCAAGTGAGATTATGCGAAGGATTAAAGGGAGAAGTGCGAATAAATTGTTTGAGACATTTTCAGAGCTAAAAAAGAGATATTGGGGAGGGCATTTTTGGGCAAGAGGATATTTTTGTGTTACAGCAGAGACAGTAACAAAAGAGATGATAGAGAAATATATTGAACATCACTTTGAGCCAAAAATTGATGATAGCTTTCAAGTGGAGTAATGGCACGGGTTTAAACCCGTATCCGCTTTTTAAAGCGTTATACTAACCCTCCATCTTTAGATGGTGTGTTGTTCCAGTTCTTAAAAGTCTTTTGAACTTTTTAGATGGTGTAAGTATAAAGGATGTTTGCTACTTAGATGTTACTCAAATGGATACTAAAAAGTATCCATTTTGTATTATTTAGCTGGTTTAACAAACTTCAAATAAAGTATTGGAAGTATTACAAGCGTTAAAATTGTAGAACTGATCAGTCCATTGATAACAACAATTGCCAAAGGTTTTTGGATTTCAGATCCTGGTCCTGTTGCAAAGAGTAGCGGTAATAGACCAAGTGCTGCGATAGCCGCTGTCATGAGCACTGGACGGAACCGTTTAATTGTTCCTTCCATGACTGCATCCTTGATTGCATATCCTTGATGAACTAGATAGTTAAAGTAGTTAACTAAAACAACACCATTTAAAACTGCAATTCCAAGCAAGGCGATAAATCCAACCGATGCAGGAACTGAAAGATACTCCCCACTAAAGTAAAGTCCGATAAATCCACCAATAAGTGCCAGAGGAATATTTACAAGTACTAAAATTGCCTGAGTGATAGACTCAAAGGAGACAAACAGTAGGATAAAAATCAAAAAGAGTGATAGAGGAATGATAAGCATAAGTCTTGAAGCTGCTCTTTGTTGGTTTTCAAACTCTCCACCGTAAGTGAGATAATATCCTGCTGGAAGTTTTACCTCTTCAGTAATTTTTGCTTTTGCATCTTCAACAAAACCTACTAAATCACGACCTTTGATATTGCTCTGTACAACAGTTTTTCTATAACCATTCTCATGTTCTATCTGTATCGGTCCTTCACTGGCGTTAAAATTGACTAGATTTTGTAGTGGTACACTTTTGCCGTCTGGAAGAAGATAATAAAGATTTTTAATAGAGGCAAGTGAGCTTTGATAAGATTCTTGCCCTTTAACTACCAAATTGATTCTTCGCATCTCTTCTTGTACGATACCTACCTGTACTCCTGAAATAAGGATTTTGAGATAGTCACTAATCTCTTTTTCACTTATCCCATAGTATCCCATCTGTTGATGATTGAAGCTAAGTTCATAATACTCCACACCCTCATTGGCTTTTTTATAGACATCGCTGCTACCCTCAATCTTTTCAAGCACATTTTTGATTTCACCTGCTATGCGTTCTAATTCATCATTGTCACTTCCAAAGACATCGATTGATAAATCTCCACGAACACCAGTAAGCATTTCAGAGACTCGCATCTCGATAGGTTGTGTAAAGACAAATTCAACACCGGGGAATCCCTCCATGGTGCTTCTTATCTGGTCAGTTAGCCACTCTTTAGAAGGTTCTCTCCACTCTTCTATAGGTTTGAGTCGTAAAAAAGTGTCTGTATCATTAAGACTCATTGGGTCTAGCCCGATTTCATCTGTTCCTGTTCGTGCGATGATTGCATCGATTTCAGGAATGTCCGCTAATAATTTTTGCTGGATTTTATTGTTGAGTATTACACTCTCTTCTAAACTTATTGATGGCAATGACTCAATTTGCATCAAAAGGTCTCCCTCATCCATGGTAGGCATAAATGTACTACCTGTTTTATAGGCAAAAAAGAGTGAAGTCGCAAACAGAAGTGCGACAGATATAAAAACTATCTTTGTATGGTTGATAGCAAAATCAAGAGAGGGTTTGAAACCTTTTAGTAGTTGTCTTATAAGCCATGACTCATTATCTGGTCTGATTTTGAGGATGAAAGAACTCAATACTGGTATCAATGTTAGTGCCAAAATAAGTGAACTAAATAGTGCAAATACGATACTAAGTGCCACAGGTTTAAAAAGTTTTCCCTCCAGCCCTTCGAGTGATAAAAGTGGCATGAAAACGATGATGATGATAAGTACTCCCGTGATGATAGGAGGTGCCATATCAACAGCAGCTTGGTAGATGATGTCTAGTTTCTTTTTACCTTTATGTTTTGCATTTCCAAGTTCTGCCGTGATATGTTCAACCATGACCACGGCGGAATCCACCAGTATTCCTATGGCTATTGCCAACCCTCCAAGGCTCATGAGATTTGCACTAAGTCCAAAGTATTGCATGGCCATAAAACTCATCAAGAGTGCGAATGGGAGGATTAAAGCGACACTAACTGCGGAAGCAACATTGCCAAGAAGAACCAGCAGTATTATCATGATGAGAATCACGGCTTCAAATAGGGCGGTTTTAATACTTCCCGTAGCAAGATTTACAAGATTTGAACGGTCATAGAAGATATCGATTGTAACACCAGCAGGCAGGAGTGATTCAATCTCTTTTAGTTGCTCTTTTGCAGATGTGAGAACTTCTAAGGTATTAATTCCTTTAAGTCCTAAAACAATACCTTGTACCGTTTCTCCTTTTCCATCTCTTGTTGAAAAACCTGCACGGGTCAGATGCCCAAAATGAACATCAGCAACATCTGCTATCGTAATCACTTTACCGTCGATGGTTGCCAAAGCTCGCTCTTTAATATCTTCGATAGTTTTAATCCGTCCGACACTTCGCACTAGAATGCTTTCTACACCTTGTGTGATGCGTCCAGCTCCATCGTTGATATTGTTCTCTCTCAATGTTTTAAAGATATCTTCTAAGGTTAAATTATAGGCTCTAAGTTTTGTCAAATCTGGCGTGACTTGATAAGTTTTGACTTTTCCACCTAATGCGTTTATCTCTGCTACCCCTCTAATGGAGCGAAGTTTTGGTGCAATTACCCAGTCTAAAAGTGAGCGTTTTTCAGTCAAGTTTAGGGTATTGGACTCGATGGTAAACATGAGAATTTCACTGAGCGGCGTACTAATAGGAGCAAGTCCACCCTCTAAGTTTTGTGGCAATTCCCCCATAATTCCTGTAAGTCTTTCACTCACTTGTTGTCTAGCCCAGTAAATATCTGTATCCTCATCAAAATCGATGGTAATATCACATAATCCATACTTTGTGGTAGAACGCATAACGCCTCCACCTGGAATTCCTACCATCTCTCTTTCGATGGGGATTACTACGCGGGATTCCATTTCGGCAGGGGTCATACCACTTGATTTTAGGATGATTTTTACCTGTACTGGCGAAATTTCAGGAAACGCATCTATAGGAAGCTCATTATAGGACTTGACACCAAATCCAAGTATCATCAGAGCAAGCAGTGTTACAAACAGCCTTTGGGATAAGGCAAATGATATAAGTTTATTCATCTTAATCGCCCATCATGCTTTTGAGAGCTGCAAGTGAATTTACAGCAATTGGTGCATTTAATGCATCATTTGGTGCAAGATAATAAACTTTATCTCCCTCTGACAATACACGCACTTCAATACTTTTATACCCATTTGCAATTTTCACAAATGCCACATGTTTGCCATCACTTTTAATAAGTGCTTTTTTATCCACAATAAGTGAGGGTTTTTCTATAATAATTTGTGCAATTCCTCTATATCCAGAGAGAAGCTTTGCTTCATTTGGGAGGGCAAACCTTACATGAAGGGTTTGGTTTTGACTGCTGATGACTGGAGAAAATTGTAGTACTTTGCAGATGTGAGATTGATTGTTTATTTTGATTGTTACGGACTCTTCAAACTGTAGGCTCTCAATAGAGTTTAGTGGAATGTCACTCTCTAGCCACATAGCACCTTTTTCTTGGATTATCATTAGTGGAGAGGAGGCATTGATACTTTTTCCTACTTGTGCATTGAGCTCCATAACTGCACCGCTTGTTTTTGCTCTTATGGGTAAACTTAGTTTGATTTTTAATGAATTCGTAATCTCTTTGATGACGCTATCATCTGCACCATAAGCACTAAGTACCGCTTTGGAAGCAGAGAGTCTTGCTCTGTTGTTTTGTACGATTGCATTTACGGCAACACACTCTTTTTGTGGGATAATTCCCTCTTTGCAGAGCCTGTTTTTTCGATTTGCTGTTGTACGACTCTCTTTTAGGGTAATGGCATTGGAAATCGCTTCTGTTTGTGCCTCAATCCATGCAGCACCACTTACCTCTACAAGTAAATCCCCTTTTTTGATATTTTGATACGAAGCAACATAGAGTTTAGTGACTTGTGCTTCAAATGCTAAGGTAATAGCACGAAGAAGATTTGGTGGTGTGGAGACTTCCATCATGAATGTTCCAAGTGGAAGTGTGTCAGACTTTG
>DQTU01000093.1 GCA_015662615.1 Campylobacterales bacterium
CTTTAGAATTTGAATAACCCTTGGTATTTTTAAGATAATCAGCCACCACACAAGCTCTCTCATAAGGTCCAGGAGGACAACGATATGGTGCTGCTGGAATGGTCATGATAAAAGTATCGCCATCTACCATCGCATCTATTTGTGCTTTTAAGAGGTTAATCTGCTCTCCTGCTTTCCATGCGTGAGGTACTTTTGTAATGTCATAATCATTAACCTTTATAAAGTCAATTCCTGGTGCCAGTACCAGTTTATCATATTTTATGCTATCTCCATTGCCAAGAGTAAGGGTTTGAGTTGTTTTATCTACAGAGTTTACTCTGTCATAAACAAAATTAATACCATATTTACTCTCCAATGTTCCATAGGTAAAAGACAAATCAGAGGTCGTTTTTTGACCATTCAACACCAAGTTACTAAGTATCGGTGAGACATAGGTTTGATTCTCTTCAATAATGGTTACATTGACACTAACCCCTGCCCACATTTTTAAATATTTGGCACAAGTTGCTCCTGCAAATCCACCACCAACTATCACAATATGGGGTAATGTTTCTGCTTTTACCAAAGTAGGAGTTACAGCAAATAGTGAACTTACCCCTACAAACTTCATAAAATCTCGTCTTGAATTTGAATCTGTTGTTTTCATTTTTTCTCTCCTAATCATCATGTTTACTAAGTGTTTTTAGCCAATTGCCAATAAGTGTTATCTCTTCACGGGTATATCCATGAGCTTGAGCTGTCATAATGGGTTCATCATCTTCAAAAATTTCACTAGCTAACTCATCTTCTCCTGAATACTGTCCCACTCATTAACCGAAATACCATTGGTTCCATGACACTGGGCACATTGAGAACCTAAAAGTCTTCCTGCATCTGCTTTATATGTAGTGGATAGGAGTGGTATTGGAGTTGTTACGCTGTTGGTATTGTCATCATTTCCTACATCTTCTGAATCATCAGAAGAGTCATAAACTTGAATCTCATCATCAGAAGATGTTGTACCACAACCTACAAAAAAGAGGCTAAAGGTTAAAGCTATACCCATTAAAAGGGGTTTATTTACTATTGTCATATATGACTCCTTATGGTTTAATAGTCATATTGTACAGAGTCACTATGAATTAATTATGAATTATTATAGTAAACTCTTATAATCTACCATTTAAAACAGACTACGATAAAAAGCAAATCCAAAACTCACTTTGGTAACGCTTCTATCGTAATCTATCAAACTCTCTCCATATCCATTAAAAACTTTGGCATACCAATAGCTATTTTTAGAGAGATGAAGAGGTGCTGACCAATCAATCTGAACAGCACCCCTATTTTCATCTGTTTTTAAATTATTTCGTAACATCAATCCAAACTGATTTTGACCATAAAGATATTTTAGATGAATATCCCCATATCCCAAATATTTTTCTATATCGGGATTATCATCTCCTGAAGCATCAGGGTTTACACCTGTGTAAAAATCTTCTCCTTTTTTATCTTCAGGAATTCTATACCACGCTTGAGCTTTTAGAAAAAGGTTCTCAAACTGCCAAAAAGAGGAGAGAAAAAGTCTGTTCCATGAGCGTGAACGATAGCCATCTTGTCCATTTGACTGATGTCGGTAACCAAACTGAATCATTTTAAGATTACTCAACATATCCACTTCATAACGAGAAGGAATGGTCATGAAAATCTCAGGAGAGTAGTTGGTTTCTCTAAAGGGTGCTGAGTCACTATAGGTTTGCCACCACACCTGTTGGGTGTATGCCAAAGAGATATATTCATCAAGACCCAATAGGTCATAACTCAAAGGTTTTTGCAGACTTAATTGAAACTCAACTTCCATGTTGTTCTCATATTTTGAAGGAAGGTTCTCATGGAAGTATTGAGAGTAGTGCCTGTTATATTTACTTGTAGAGTAGGAGATAGGATTTAAATAGTTAACATCATAAGGTAAAAGACCAAAATCTCTATCAACCAGTTTCTGAATCTCTTTTTTAACCTCTGGGCGACGGGTATCAAGCTTACTAAAAATAAGTTGTAACCCTTTTTGTATACTTCCACTCATCTGCTCTTCTATCTTCGTTGAAATGTCACTAGAGTTACTTTCGTTATTTTCTTGATTTAAAATATACGCATAAGAAGAAGAGGATTCTTTGTACCATAAGGTTGCTTTATTTTTATCTTTTTTAATACCATAGCCATGTTGATACATATTGGCTAGGAGATACTGAGCCTCTCGGTTTCCTTTTTTTGCTTCTTCCAAAACAATAGGATATGCCTCTTTGTATTGATGGTTTTGATAATAGTTTAAGCCTTGATTGTAATTATTTATATCAGAAGCCAACAGATAGAAAGGAAGAAGTGAAAATAAAACTATTTTTTTCATATCTATACCTATGGGTTATTGAAATTTGTCTCAATAAGCTCTATGGCTTCTTTTATCTCATCAGCACTCAACTCTCCTGCTTTATAAAAAAACTTCCCCTTTTTTAGAGAAAATTAAAACATTCGATGCATCATCAGCCAAATCCC
>DQTU01000141.1 GCA_015662615.1 Campylobacterales bacterium
CTTGAGCAACTCTCAATTGATAAAGATAGCTTGAAAAATAGTATCTCTGCAAATATATCATCATATCAAGATGGCATCCAAGCAAAAATAAAAAACATTTAAAAGGAGTCCGTTTGAAACTAAAGTACTTCATGTTACTGTTACTGCCTGCTGTTTTGTTTGCTTCTGGTGCCGCTGAAGGTGAAGGTAAGACTGATATTGTTCCAAGAGTTATTAACTTTGTAATTTTTGCAAGTATTTTGTATTATCTTATTGCAAAACCTCTAAAAGATTATTTTACTGGAAGAACTACTGAAATTGCTGATAGATTAACTTCTATCCAAGATAAACTAAAAGAGTCAAAAGATGAAAAAGAGCAAGCGCTTCAAAGTGTAAAAGATGCTGATGTGAGTGCTGTTGATATCATTGAAACCGCTAAAAAAGAGGCTGAAATGCTTAGTGATAAAGTGGCTCAGAACCTCAAAAAAGATCTTGAAAATCTTCAAAAATCTCATGATGATCGTATCATCGTAGAAGAGAAAAAAATGTCAAGAGGCGTTGTTGAAGAGGTAATCGAATCGATATTTGATAATGGAAAGATTAATCTTAAAAACGATGATTTTTTAAATATTATCAAGAAAAAGGTTGCGTAATGAGTGATGTTATAGCAAAAAAATATATTAATGCATTGATGAAAAGTATGGATACTAAAGTAGTAGAGACTACTTTAGCGAGTCTAAAAACTTTAGTTCCAGCATTTGGAAGTGAAAAGTTTAACAATATTTTAAACTCTAGTGATGTAAGCAATGCAGATAAAGAGGGTTTAATTCTTTCAATGATTGAAAATCCAGATGCAAAACTTACAAACTTTATCAAACTTTTAAGTTCTAATGGAAGATTAACAGAGATTCCTTCTATTGTAAAAGAGTTATCTAAGCAGATAGCACTTAAAAACAATCAGTATGAAGGTTTGTTAATCAGTAATTTTAAAGTAAAAGCTAATGAGATTAAAGATATTGAGACGAGTCTTAGTAAAAAACTAAATGCTGATATCAAGTTGACAAATCAAGTGACTGACTATCCTGGTATTAAAGTTGAAGTTGAAAGTTTGGGTATAGAAGTTAGTTTCTCACAAGATAGACTAAAAGCTCAAATGGCAGAACATATATTAAATTCATTATAAAATAAAAGTAAAAAAACAAGGAGATTAAGTGGGTGCAAAAGTAAAAGCAGATGAGATCAGTGCTCTTATCCAAGAGAGAATTGATAACTTCGAGTTAAATGTAGATATTGAAGAGACAGGTAAAGTTGTTCAATATGCTGATGGTATTGCTAGAGTTTACGGACTTAACAATGTTATGGCTGGTGAAATGGTTGAGTTTGAAAATGGTGCAAGAGGTATGGCTCTAAATCTTGAAGAGTCAATTGTAGGTATTGTTGTACTTGGAAAAGGAGAGGGTGTTGTTGAGGGAAGTTCTGTAAAAAGACTTGGACAACTTCTTAAAGTTCCAGTTGGTGATGATATGCGAGGTCGTGTTGTTAATGCAATTGGCGAACCTATCGATGGAAAAGGTCCTATTAAAGCAGCGGATCATAAGTTTATCGAAGAGAAAGCTCCTGGAATTATGGCTAGAAAGTCAGTTCATGAGCCACTTCAAACTGGTATCAAAGCGATTGATGCACTTGTACCAATTGGTCGAGGGCAAAGAGAGCTTATCATTGGAGATAGACAAACTGGTAAAACAACAGTAGCGATAGATGCTATCATTAATCAAAAAGGTCAAGATGTTACATGTATATATGTAGCGATTGGTCAAAAACAGTCAACAGTTGCTCAAGTTGTTAAAAAACTTGAAGAGCATGGAGCATTAGAATATACTATTATCGTATCAGCTAGTGCAAATGATGCGGCTGCATTACAATTTCTTGCTCCATATACAGGGGTTACCATGGGTGAATTTTTCAGAGATAGTGGCAGACATGCACTTATCGTTTATGATGATCTTACAAAACATGCGGTTGCATACCGTGAGATGTCACTAATCCTTCGTCGTCCTCCAGGTCGTGAAGCATATCCTGGTGATGTTTTTTATCTTCACTCAAGATTACTAGAGAGAGCTGCAAAACTTAGTGATGCGTTAGGTGCTGGCTCTATGACTGCGCTTCCTATCATTGAGACACAAGCGGGTGATGTTTCTGCATATATCCCGACAAATGTTATCTCTATTACAGATGGTCAGATTTTTCTTGAGACTGATTTGTTTAACTCAGGAATTCGTCCAGCGATTAATGTTGGTCTTTCAGTATCTCGTGTTGGTGGAGCTGCTCAAATTAAAGCAACTAAACAAGTTGCAGGTACATTGAGACTAGATCTTGCTCAATATAGAGAACTTCAAGCATTTGCACAATTTGCATCAGACTTGGATGAGACAAGTAGAAATCAACTTGAACGAGGTCAGAGAATGGTAGAGGTTCTAAAACAAGGACCATATGCTCCAGTTTCTGTTGAGAAACAAGTTGCTATCATTTATGCAGGTGCAAATGGAATTCTAGATGATATTCCAGCTGAAGATGTTGTAAAATTTGAAGAGGGCTTGATTCCATTTATTGATGCTAAATTTCCAAAAATTTATGAATCAATTTTAAGTGATAAGAAAATTACGGATGAGACAGAAGATTTGTTGAAAACAGCATTGGGTGAATTCAAAGCGACATTCATTGTCAAATAAGGTCTAAAATATGGCAAATTTAAAAGATATAAAAAGAAGTATCACAAGTGTTAAAAACACACAAAAGACGACAAAGGCTATGAAGCTGGTCTCTACTGCAAAGCTAAAGCGAGCAGAAGAGGCAGCTAAAAAGAGTCGCCAATATGCCCTAAAATTAAATGAGATGCTTTCAGAGATTTCTGAGAAAATCAATAAGTTTAAAGTTGGTGGGTCAACAAGTCGTTTTTTTGAGGAGAACAATTCTCCCAAAGTTGTTGATATACTCTTTGTTACAGCAGATAAAGGTCTTTGTGGTGGTTTTAATATCCAAACTATCAAAAGAGTTAAATCTATCATGGCAGAGTACGAAGGTACAAGTACAAAAGTTAGACTTAGAGCAGTTGGACGAAAAGGTGTTGATTACTTTAGATTTCAAGGAACTGAACTTCTTGAAAAAGATATCGGTGTGAGTTCTGCTCCAACTTATGAAAAAGCTCAAGAGGTTGTTAAAAAAGCCGTTGATGATTTTGTAAACGGTGAGAGTGAAAAAGTGATTTTGGTTCATAATGGATACTTAAACATGATTACTCAAGAGGTTAAACAAGTTGGACTTATCCCTGTTGATACTATCAAGATTGAAGAAAAAGTTGAAGCTGGTTCTATGATGGAGATCGAGGGCGAGGATGATGAAAAAATATTGGATGGGTTAGTAAGAAAATATTTTGAGCATAACATGTACTATTCACTTATCGATTCACTTGCAGCTGAACATAGTGCTCGTATGCAGGCTATGGATAATGCAACTAACAATGCAAAAGAGAGAGTTGATATGCTAACTATAAAGTATAACAAAGCAAGACAAGAAGCTATTACGACTGAGTTGATTGAAATCATCAGTGGTATGGAATCATTAAAATAGGTGCAAAGCACGGTTTATCTGTGCGTGAGCTTTCTGCTGAAGAAAATTCAGCGTTAGCGTAGGTTTCAGAATTTACTTCTGTAACCGTAAATTAAAATAATAGAAACTAAAAGAAGGAAAAGTATATGAAAGGTGTTATTTCACAAGTAATCGGACCTGTTGTTGATGTGGATTTTGATGGTTATCTTCCGCAAATCAATGAGGCGATTGAAGTAAACTATGAAGTTGAGGGAGCTGCGCAGAGGCTCATCCTTGAAGTTGCAGCACATGTTGGTGATGGTCGTGTAAGAACGATTGCTATGGATACGAGTGAGGGTTTAAAAAGAGGCTTAGAAGCTACAGCGCTTGGAGCTCCTATTAATGTTCCAGTTGGTGAAGAGGTTCTAGGCAGAATTTTAAATGTTCTTGGTGAGCCAATTGATGAGGGTGCTCCAATCAATGCAAAACAGACTTGGTCAATTCACAGAGATCCTCCTCCATTTGAAGATCAAAGTACAAAGAGTGAAGTTTTTGAGACTGGTATCAAAGTTGTTGATCTGCTTGCTCCTTATGCCAAGGGTGGTAAAGTTGGACTATTTGGTGGTGC
>DQTU01000220.1 GCA_015662615.1 Campylobacterales bacterium
ATGCCTCAAATGTGTTTGGAATCATACCTATATCATCTGTATCGGCGTAAGGAGCATCAATCTCTTGTCGTCCTACTTTTACCAAAGTGTTTTTAATTTCAGCCTGTAGATATGCTTCACCCAATATAGAGTATGAGTGTCTATCAGAACTAAAAAATGCTACACCGTCATTGTGCTTTTCATCAACTCCCTGTGTAGTATAAAATGATGTTCCAAAACTTATACCGTTAACAGGTGCTGTTTGCATATGCAATTTACCACCGATTGATAGTTCACCTTCATCTTGGTTTTGAAAACCAGCTCTAATATGCCCATCATAAGTTGCATTTTTAAAAGCCTCTTCTAACCCCTCAGCATACAAACTTACTGACAAAAGAGCTGCTAAAACTAAACTATACTTCATCTTTTTCTACCTCTAATTTTTCTACTTCACCACGACGGAGTGCTACCATCGAATTTCCTACTTTTATCTCCATCGTATTTCTAGCCAATGAACATGCCATGATTTCAAATCTTGCACCTTTATAAATTCCAAAAGAGAAGAATCTTGTTTTTAGGTTTTTTCCAGCATTGATTTTTATAATCTCACCTTTGTCGCCCTTTCTTAGTTCACTCAAATTCATGATAATCCTTTTGCGATATTGTAAGCGACAAAACTAAGCACCCATGCGGTTACCGTTGTAAAAACAAACAGATACCCAAGATACTTCCAACCTCCAGCCTCTTTGGCAAAAACCATTGAAGCTGCAAGACAAGGCAGATAAATCATAACAAATACGATAAAAGAGACAGCAGAGGCAAACGGTATATTTTTCTTTATCTGCTCCACCAATCCACTATGCCCTTCATTCACATCATCCCCAAGGGCATAAAGCACACCCAGCGTTGAAACAACAACCTCTTTAGCAGCCAATCCAGCTTCCAGCGCTACAGTCGATCTCCAATCAAATCCAAGAGGAGCAAAAAGTGGTTCCGTAGCTTTCCCAATCTTTCCTAGATAACTATTTTCTAACAACTTCTGTTTCATCTCATTTATCAAATCATTTTTAGTTTCATCGCTTGAGGCAAACTCTATTGCATCCTCATACTGCTCCACTATGTGAAGATTTTTAGGATAATTACTCGCAAACCAGATAAGAACTGAAGCAGCAAGTATATAAGTTCCCGCTTTTTTCAGATACATCCATGCATTGTTCCAAACCGTATGCCAAATAAGTTTAAATGACGGTAAGCGATACTTTGGCATCTCCATAACAAACGGTTCATCTTCATTTTTAAAGACCACAACATTAAGCACTTTTGCAGCGACTAAGCCTAAAAGAGCACCCGAAATATAAATTAAAAATAGAATATTTCCAGCTTGTTCTGGTGCAAAAAATGCCCCTGCAAAAAGAACATAGATAGGAAGTCTTGCACCACAACTCATAAAGCCGATGATAAAAAGCGTAAGCAATCTATCTTTTTCATTTTTCAGTGTTCTCGCTGCCATGTAGGCCGGAACAGAACATCCAAATCCAGTAACAAGCGGTATAAAACTCTTACCATGTAGTCCAAACTTATGAAAAAATCCATCTAATAAAAATGCAACCCGACTCATATAACCTGTTGTTTCAAGAAGTGCAATTCCCAAAAACAAAATCATAATATTTGGCAAAAACATCACTACTGCACCAACACCAGAAATGATACCATCAGCGATAACTGAACCTAGTTCATTATCCCCAAATATTCTGATAGCACCTTCACCCATCGCACCAAAAAGTTTATCAATCATATCCATCGGAATTGAACCTATCTCAAAAGTCAGCTGAAATAGTCCCCACATAAAAAAGAGAAAGATAGGAACACCAAAAATTTTATGAATCAAAATAGAGTCAATCTTCTGTGTCATGTTCTCTTTTACCGCAAGTTTAACACTCTGAACTTCAAGCATCGCACCACGAGAAAACGCCTGCCTCTCATCTTCAAAAATCTCATCAATATCTTTAGTCTCATAATGCAGATACATATGATTTAACGACCCTCTGATAATTGGCAAAAGCTCCATCCAGATAGGTTTATTGTGCATCTTTTGATACATAACAGGCTCTTCTTGAAGTAGTTTTACCGCCAACTCTCTATATGTCGTATCACTTTTGTACTTTTTCTCTTGCAAAAAGTGTACTATTTTTTCAATCTCTTCTTCAATAGTGTCGCTGTAAATTACTTTTGAACTGTTTAATGATTGTTTAGAGATTAAAATAATGGCTTCTTTTAACTCATGGATACCGATATTTTCTTTGGCAGATGTTTTAATACAAGGAACGCCAAGAATTGCACTAAGTTGTGCTTCATCTATTTCGATACCCTCTTTTTTTGCCTCATCACTCATGTTAAGGGCTACAACAACTTTTTTTCCAAGCTCTAGTAGTTGCATGGTTAAGAGTAAATTTCGCTCAAGATTTGTAGAGTCAACAACATTTACAATGACATCATACTCATCCTCTCGTAAAAAGTTTTTTGTAACTTTCTCTTCTATTGTATACTCTGTAAGCGAATACGCACCTGGCAAATCTATAATGTGTATATTGTAATCCGTGCAACTTATATCATCACAATATTTGAAATCAACTTCGGTTTTATCAACCGTAACTCCGCTAAAATTTCCAACTTTGAGTTTAGAATTGCTAACAGCATTGATAAGCATACTTTTTCCGACATTTGGTTGACCGGCAAGTACGACATTTATATTGTTCATTTTCTTCCTTGGATATGATATTAACATTGATTATCATAATTTGATTTTATCAGGAGTGTGCTTAAAGGATTATTAATGTTGAAAATGTTTATCAGTATTAATAATCCTAGGGTTACATTTTATCTTTTGCTTCTATTCCCATAAGGCTTAAACCTACTCGAAGGCTCGTAGCTACCATAGCAGAAAGCTTCAATAGTTGGTCTTCATTGGAACTTCCAACAATCTTATGTTTATTGTAAAACTGATGATAAGAAGCTGCAAGATTTCGCAGATATTCAGTTAGTTTTTGGAGTTGTCTTGACTCAAATGAGTCTTCCAATACTTCATGAAGCAGAAGTGCAGAAAAAAGAATATTTCTAGAATCTTCATCTAAGTCTTTCAGATGAACATTGATAATATCATCTACATTTTTACCACTCTTTTGAAATATTTGATTGATGCGAGCGTGTGCGTACTGAATATAATAGATAGGATTTGAGCTATCTTGCTGTTTTAATAAATCAACATCAAATTCCAAATGCGTATCACTCTTTTTAGTCAAAAACACAAACCTCAAAGCATCACTTCCAATCTCTTCTATCACATCAGACATAAGGATAAAATTACCAGCTCGTTTACTCATCTTATACGGTTCACCACCTTTTAAAAGTGCAACCATTTGAGAGAGAATTACTTCAAGTTTATTCTCATCATATCCTAGAAAATGAACCGCTGCTTTTACCCTAGCGATATAGCCATGATGGTCAGCACCCCAAATATTAATATATCGGTCATACCCTCTTTGGAATTTATCATCATGATAGATAATATCTCCCGCTAGATAAGTCGGTCTGCCATCTTCTCTAACAACAACACGATCTTTTTCATCATCACATTCACTTGATTTTAGCCAAACTTTTCCATCTTTTTCAAAAACTGCATCTCTTGATTTTAGTTTTTCGTAACTTTTATCCCACAAATCAAAAAGCTCTTTTTCACTAACAAAGTTTTCAAACTCTATATCTGCCATGGCTAGATTTGAGCGAATGAGGTCAAGCATCTTATCTTTACCCCATGAAGAAAGTTTAGGGATATTTGCTTCGTCATTAAAAATCTCTACACCAAACTCTTCTTTGGCAACATCGCATAAATCATAGATATACTCGCCTCGATAATACTCTTCAGGCCATTTAACTTCTGCATCTGCATATCTATCTTGTCCTGCTAAAAGTACAGAAAGTCCAAGCATCTCTATTTGGCTACCTGCGTCATTTACATAATACTCTGTTGTGATTTTATACCCTAGATGCTTACCAACTTTTGCAAGCGTATCGCCAAAAACAGCACCACGAGCATGACCAATGTGCATAGGTCCAGTTGGATTGGCACTCACATACTCAAGTAATATAGTTTCGCTTTTATCGCCTTTGGCAAAATTTAAATTTTCTTTGATGGCATCCGTTGCTCTAGCATTTAAAAAGTCATCACTTAATTTAAAGTTGATATAGCCTTTGATAGCCGTCGTGCTTTCAAATATAACTTCATCATCAAATTTCAAACAGAGTTCATCAGCGATAATCATCGGGGATTTTCCAAGTTCTTTAGCCAAAGAAAAAGCTAAAGGAGTAGCGTAGTGACCAAAAGAGTTATCCTTTGGCTTCTCGAGGACAAAATCGCCCTCGATATGTTTTCTTATCGTATCAATTACACTTTTTTTCACAGATGCGTAACCTTACGCTTTTTGTGAATCTTCAGCTTTAGTAGCTTTAACTACCTCTTCCTTAGTCTCTTTAATTTTCTCACTTGTAGCATCTGCTATCTCGTCATCATCTTCTTTAACTGCTTTTTTGAAGTTTTTGATACCATTTCCAAGCCCTTTTGCAAGCTCAGGTATTTTCTTTCCTCCAAATAGTAAAAGCACTACGAGTGCGATTATTACTAGTTCCATTCCACTTGGCATACCCATTTTTATATCCTTTATATTTTAAAAGGAGTATTATACCATTATATGTTAATACTTTACCAACCCACTCTAAATTGCTCTATTTTCTCTTTAGTCTGTTTTAACCGTGCAACTTTTACAATACTTTCAAAACTCTCCAATGAGAGTTTAAAATCATCATTTACCAAAAGGTAGTCATACTCACCAATTCTTGCCATTTCACTCTTGGCATTTATGAGTCGATTTTCTATGGTTTCTATTTTGTCTGTGGCTCTATTTATAAGGCGCTCTTTTAAAATATTTTGGTTTGGTGTTGTAATAAAAAGGCTTGTCATGATAGAAGCGTAGCGTTTTTTGACTATCTTGTGACCTTGCACATCTATATCAAATATAACTAGTTTTCCATTTTTAAGTGCATCTTCAATAGGCTTTATCGAAGTTCCATAGTAATTTCCATGAACTTCCGCCCACTCTAAAAAAAGTCCCTCAGCAATCTCTTTTTGAAACTGCTCTTTTGAGATATAGTAATAATCTTTACCCTCTTTTTCACCTTCTCTAGGATTTCTAGTAGTGGTTGAAATCGAAAAATAAATATCATCATTTTCTTTCAAAACTTCATTGACCAATGAACTTTTACCACATCCACTAGGACCGGAAAGTACTAAAAGTGCCAACTTTATGAATCTTTTTTTGAATTAAAACTAAAAGTTACATTGACATCCATACCGTCCAATGCCTCTTTTATCATCTGCGGAGTTATTGCTTTAGCAACAGCATCTCTAATCCACTGTTCTACGTCATTTGACTCTACAAGTGTCTCTTCGCCTTCTGCTATAATTTCATCAGAAATAATCTCTTCTACCACTTCCTCACCAAGCGCTTCTTGTAAATCTACTTCACTCAAATCATCGATATCATCCAAAGTTGCAATTTCCTCTTGGATATCTTCCAAAACTTCAGGCATATCCTCCGTTTCAAGAGCCTGTGATGCAATGGCACCAATCGCCGCTGCACCTACTCCAACTGCTGCTAATGTATCTATATCTTCTTTAGGTTCTTCCTGTTCAGTCGATAACTCATCAAGCAAATCATCTGCCAAATCATCTACTTCCATAAGATCAATCTCACTTACCATCTCAGCCAACTCTTCTGTCCCATTATCTGATATTGCCATCGATGCTGCCACACCTGTAGTCATCATCGTAGCAGGATCCAAGGATAAATCAACATCATCCAAGTCATCTAAAGAAATCAATGAAATATCATCCTCTAACGCATCACTCTCTAACAACTCGTCACTTTCCAAAAGCTGATCAATCCCTTCGTTAATATCCTCTAACTCTAAATTATCTTCTTCCAAAAGTACATCTGTCTCATCATCAAGGTCAAAACCCTCTATCTCTTCAGGTGTAGTGTCCACATCTCTTCCAATAACTTTCTCTTTGATCATGTCTACAAAGTCTGTTGGCAAAAATGGTTTCTCTATCACAAGATCAAAACCAGTGGGTGCTGTCTCTTGCTTTGAACCAATATAGCCTAACTGATCATAATTTAACTTAGACTCAATTTGACCCATAAGTGCGTCACTATGTTTGTCCCCATCAATAAAAATCACATCATAAGAATCCCCAGATGTTCCATCGAGTGTTGATACTTCTTCAAGGTTATAGCCATTTTTTTCGGAACTAAGTTGCAGTAGTCTTGAGACAATTTTATTCTCATTTATAAGTAATATAGAAGGCATTATTTCTCTCCAATTTGTTTTAGGACATCTATCGGTATTACCCACTACTATAGATGTCCTTTATAATTATTACGCTAAATTAAACTCTTAAATCATAAAAATGAAGTTTAATGAAAAAAAAATTTAATCTATTTTATCTAATAATAGTTTTTGTTAGCCTTAGCATGCATGTATCGGCAAAAGAGAACTTTTATCTATTACCAAAAGATGCCAAACCTGCACTTAAAGCCATCATGAACAATATCGACCAATCCAAAAAATCCATTAAAATTACTATTTATAACTTTACACACAAAAAGATAGCAAAAAGATTACAAAGTGCTGCAAAAAGAGGTGTAAAAGTTGAAATTATTTTTGACGAACGCTCCGCAAGAGAACAAAAGAGAAAAAGTATGCTTTATTATCTTGCAAAATATAAAAATATTACCGTTTACAGACTAAAAGGAAAGATCTCCAAGAATAAAAAATATCATGGAATCATGCATCTAAAAACAGCACTTTTTGACCATGATAGAATACTTTTTGGCTCTGCAAATTGGAGTTATTCAGCTTTTTCTAAAAACTATGAACTACTTTATATCACTAAAGATTACAAAATTGCAAAGAAGTTTGAACAGTTTTTTGAAAAGATTAAAAAAAGGAGCACAGTATTTAAATAATTTCTCCGTTTAGACGATACTAATAGATAACATTATTTAGGATGGTTATATGTTTCAAAAAATTTTAAAACCTGCAATTTTACTCATAAATAAACTTTCCTTTAAAGCAAAAATATTACTAATTTCAACTATTCTCATTTTACCGATGATAGTGCCAACTTATAATACTTTCATATTTAATATTAATGAAAACAAAGCATTAAATAAACATACAATTGGACTTAACTACAATAAATATAATTACGAAATCATAAAACTATTAGCCAAACATAGAGGTATGGTAAACAGTTATCTAAATGGCAAAAAAATTCTAAAACAAAAAATATTACTAATAGAACAAGATGTAGACAACCTTGAAAAGAAGTTCATCACATACGATACAAATAATTTAAATATTTTCAAAGGAAACTTTTTATTCATTGAGATGATAAATAAGTGGGAATTTTTAAAACTAAATAACATATCAAAAGAGAAAAGAAAAACTATTTTTGATAAACATACTAAGTTGATCATGGAGATGATAGAAAATGAAAAACTAATCTCTCAAAAAACCCATTTTAACTCCAGTTATAATGCCAAACTAAACTATATATCGAGACTTTTATCAGATGACATCCCTAAATTAACCGAGATAACAGGGCGGGTTCAAAGTTTAGGTGCTGGTATACTTGTAAAAAAGTATATTACAGAAAATGAAAAGAAATATATTTTAAAATTAATATTTATAACAAATGAAAAACTCTCATTTCTCAAAAATAATAAATCTTTAATAGGTGAAAAGAACTACATAGAACTTAATAAGCTCTTGCAAAAAACACTTAGTAAATTTCAACTCATTTCTCAACTACTTGATAAACATGTGCTAGAAACAACTACACTAAACTATAATTTTGATAAATATTTTAAAGTATCACAGAATACTATTGAAGCCCAAAGTACTTACTATAAAAATCTTGGAAATTTATATGAAAACATATCCAATAAGAAGCTTCAAGATAACAAGAGTACGCTTCTTTGGTTATTGGCAGGACTTATTTTTATGCTCCTTGGATCAATATACACACTTACTGCCTTTTATACTTCTATTATAGCAAGCTTAGAAAAACTAAAACTTGCATCCACAATGGTAGCAGAAGGAAAGTATAATACCATTATATACTCAACAACAAATGATGAAATTGGAGATGCTATAAATGCATTCAACCACATGAGTGATAAGTTAAGTACAAATATCTCATTTTTAGATGCATACAAAATGGCTATAGATGAAACTAGTATAGTTTCAAAAACTGACAAAAAAGGTGTCGTTACTTATGTAAACAGACAGTTTTGTGAAGTATCAGGCTACACAAAAAAAGAGATTATTGGAAGACATCACAATATCGTACGACATCCGGATATGGCAAAAGAAGTTTTTGCTGATTTATGGAAAACAATTTCATCTAAAAAAACTTGGAAAGGCGTCATTAAAAACAGAAAGAAAGATGGTAGTTTCTATATCGTTGATGCAACAATTATACCACTACTTGATAAAGAGGGAGAAATTATTGAGTATGTTGCAGTAAGACATGATATCACGGAGTTAGAACAGCAAAAAGAGAAACATAAAATTGATGAATTGACACTGCTTCCAAATAGAATCAAACTTTTAGAAGATATCAAAATCTTTAATGATCCTCTACTTATGAGAATTAACTTAAACAATTTTTCAAATTTAAATGACTTTTATGGTTATGTAGTTGGAGATAAAGTTCTAATCCATATCGCCAATTTACTCCATCAGATGTCAGAAGATATGGGCTGTTTTGTTTACAAACTACATGCTGATGACTTTGCAATTCTTTTCAAAAGAGGATACCACACCAAAGAGACTTTTGAAAATATAATTGTAAAAATTACAAAACTTATAGAGTCAAGTGATATAGCATGTGATGAAACTAGTTGTATACATATCAAGATAACATCAGGTATCGCATTTTTAGATGATGACAAAAATACGCTATTTTCAGATGCAAATATAGCACTAAAAAATGCAAAGTTTGAACATAAATCCTATTTGATATATGATAAGTCCTTAAGAAAAGATGATGATTATGCCCAAAACATGGTATGGATTAAAAAAATTCAAGATGCAATCGCTGAAGATAGAATTCGACCATTTTTTCAACCCATCATAGATAATAAAACAGGTCTTATAACAAAGTATGAGGCACTTGTGAGGTTGGTTGAAAATAGTGGAAAAATCATTACTCCATTCTTCTTTTTAGATATTGCAAAAAAAGCAGACTTATACAAACAAATTACTAAAATCATGATTGATAAAACCTTTGAAAAGTTTGAACAATATGAAGATTTTGAATTCTCAATCAATCTTACAATTGACGATATAACAAACCAAGATACTGTGAATTATATACTGACTAAACTCTCAAACTATACAAATCCTAAAAGAGTAATTTTTGAAGTCGTTGAGTCTGAAGAAATTCAAGATTATAAAGAGATCAATAGCTTTATAAAAAATATCAAAGCATATGGTGCAAAAATTGCAATTGATGATTTTGGAAGTGGGTATGCAAATTTTGAGCATATCCTTACACTTGATGCTGATTTTATCAAGATAGACGGTAGTTTAATTAAAAACATAAACAAAGATAGAAATGCACTTATCATCACAGAAGCCATTATCGAGTTTTCAAAAAAACTAAACCGTAAAACTATTGTTGAGTATGTCCACAATGAAGATATTTATGACATTGTAAAAGCTTATGGTGCTGATTATTCTCAAGGGTTTTATTTAGGTGAACCTAAAGAAGAATTAGTCTCTACAACATCAACTTTAAAAACTCAAAAGCCTCTAAAAACTCTCTCTTAAATATATTCATCATTGCACCTAAAACTGCAGCAAGCACCATGATGGATAAAAATATTTTGATGGGAAAACCAACCACTAAAAGGTTAAATTGAGGCATTGTTTTCATAAGCATTCCAAAGATGACATCTGAGAGAATTGATAGTGCCATGATGGGAAAAGCTATGATAAAACCCATAACAAATAAATGCGTAAAAGCCGAACTTAAATACTTCCAAATAAATGGCTCCGGGTAAAATCCACCAAGTTCAATTGAGCCCATTGTCTCATTTAAAAAAAGTAGCATCAAATGGTGTCCATCAAAGGCAAGCAACATCATGATGGCAAGAAGCGTCAAGATATTTGAGATAATTGGCGTGTTGGTTCCCGTAGTTGGATCCATAACTGAAGCCATCGAAAACCCCATAACCATGGCAATCTGCATACCTGCAAGTCCAAGAGCTCCAAAAATCATGTTAAGCACCAATCCTGCAATAAATCCAAGCATAAACTCACTAAGCACCATCAAGATAAGATCACTAATATTTACAGGTACGGCACTTAATGTAACAGCTGGAAAAAAAAGGATACTTAGATAAAATATCAGAGCACTTTTAACCATAACAGAGATCGAGGTATGAGAGTAAAATGGAAAAAAAGCCATAACACCACTAATTCTAGAGAAGAGTAGAAAAAAGATAATTGCATTATCTTCGGTTATAAAGTCAGCTAACTGAGTCATATCCGCTCATACCGTAACTGGAAATAACCTCTTATCTTGAAGTCTATACGCACTATTGCAACGACTTGCAACTTTTTCATCATGCGTGACGATAAAAAGTCCTGCGTTATTTTTTTCGATATATTCAAGCATCACTTCCATAACTTCATTTGCGGTTTCTCTATCTAAATTTCCTGTAGGTTCATCTGCAAAAATAAGTTTTGGTTTTTTAAGAAGCACTCTGGCAATTGAAACTCTTTGCTGCTGTCCACCTGAAAGTTCAGAAACATTTTGGTGCATTGTATCTTCAATTTTGAGTTTTTTTATCAAATCCATATCTATAGAATTTCCAGAAATCATAGAAGATATTTCCAAATTTTCCCTAACACTAAATCCTTTAAAAAGGTAATGCGATTGAAAAATAATTCCTATATCATGTCTTCGAATATCTAAAAGTTTTTTATCACCTTGTTCATACATAAAACCATCACCATATATCACTTCACCGTGTTGGGGCTTCAAAAGTGTTGCAAGGATATGAAGCAAAGTCGATTTTCCACTTCCGCTAACACCTAAAACTGCTATAGCCTCTTTTTGATGGATATTTATATCAACATTTTCAAATAGTGTGTAGTCAAATGCATGGGAGAGTCCAGAGGCACGTAAAATAGTTTTTACGCCTCCAGATTGAGAATCATGAAATGAAGTAGTGGTATTCATAATTCTCCTTTGTTATCTATTTTAATTGTGCTTCAACCTCAGCGGCAAAATCATCAACTTTCTTTTCAAGACCTTCGCCAAGATCATATTTTACATAATCAACTAACTCAATTGTTCCACCAAGCTCTTTTGCTTTTTCAGCAACAACTTGCTCAATAGTTTTTTTATCGTCCATTACGAAAAATTGACTTAAAAGCGCCAATTGCTGATCAAGTTGAGTATTGTCAGCAACAAAACGCTCTAATTGACCAGGGATAATTCTATCCCAAATTTTCTCAGGTTTACCTTGTGCTTTAAGATCAGCTTCCATATCAGCTTTTGCTTGAACCATCGCTTCGTCAGTTAATTGCAACTTACTTACAAACTGAGGAATTCTTTTTTCTGGTTTTTTAAGACGTCTAAGCTCTTCATTCTCTTTTTCAATATCAGCGATAATAGCAATATTCTCTTTTTCAATAAAATCAGCATCTAGCTCTTTGTAGCTTAAAACTGTAGGTTTCATAGCTGCTGCGTGCATTGAGATATTTTTAAGAAGCTCTTTTACACCTTCAGCTGTTTTTGCACTATCACATGCAGCTCCAATTATAACTCCAACTCTACCATTTTGATGACCATAACCATTAACAACACCATTTGCACCAGATGCAATGGTAGCAAATCTTCTTAATAGTACATTTTCACCAATTTTAGAAACCTCAGTTCCAAAATACTCTTCAAAATCTACACCATTCACTTGTGTTTTTGCAAGCTCTTCATGTGTTGCAACACCAGAGGTTTGTAAATGAAGCGTTGTACCTTTTGTAAAGTTTATAAAGCCATCATTTTGTGCAACAAAGTCAGTTTCAGAGTTAATTTCACTAATCGTTGCTTTTGTAAAATCATCACTTACAACAACAGAAACTAAACCTTCACTTGCAAGTCTGTCAGATTTTTTAGCTGCTCTTCCAAGACCTTTTTCACGAAGAAGATCCATCGCTTTTTCGACATCACCTTCAGTCTCAACAAGTGCTTTTTTACAATCCATCATACCAGCACCTGAAAGTTCTCTGAGCTCTTTAACCATTCCAGCAGAAATTGACATTATTTTTCCCCTTTTTTATCTTTAGGTGCTTCTTTAGTCTCTTCTTTTTCGCCCTCTTTAGTAGCTTCTTCAATTAAAGCTTCTTTTTCAGAATCACTGATATCACCAGATGCTACTTTTTCCTCACCTGTCTCTTTTTCTTCATCAGCACTATCTTGCTCACGAAGTGCTTTACCCTCATTAATTGCCTCAGCCATCTCTCTACAGAAAAGCTGTACTGAACGAATCGCATCATCATTCCCAGGGATTGGGAAACTAACAACATCAGGATCACAGTTTGTATCGATTGGAGCGATTACAGGGATGTTAAGACAATTTGCCTCAGCAACTGCGATTTTCTCTTTTACTGTATCGATAATAAAGATCATATCAGGAACAACTTTCATATCTCTGATACCACCAAGGTAATCCAAAAGTTTACCTTTTTTACGAGAAAGCATTAACGCTTCTTTTTTAGTCATAAGGTCGATTTGACCCTCTTCTTCCATCTTCTCAATAATATCTAGTTTTCTAATTGATTTTTTAATTGTTTGGTAGTTTGTTAACATTCCACCTAACCATCTGTGGTTTACATATGGCATACCACAACTCTCAGCGTGTTCTTTGATTGCTGAAGAAGCTTGTTTTTTAGTACCAACGAACATAATTGTTTTACCTTCTGCCGCTGCATCTCTTACTATATTATATGTGTATCTAAAATATCTCAAAGTTTTTTGTAAATCAATAATATATATTTTTTTTCTCTCGCCAAAGATATAAGGTTTCATCTTTGGATTCCATCTTCTTGTTTGATGTCCAAAGTGGACTCCGCATTCTAGTAAATCTTTCATTGTAACCATGACAATGACTCCTTGTGTTAATTTAGTTTGGTTTTTACCTCCACACCCCTCAACAACATAATAGTTGCAACCGTTCAAGGATTGGTGTGTGTGAATTTAAAAGCGAGCCATTTTATTGAAAATATGTTTAAAATCTTATTAAAATGGTCTTAAAAGTCTAATTTTTCCAAAATTTAGTTAAATTAGAGCCGTATTAAGCTTAAAAATTCAATTTATTTAATTTATTGAAGAAAAGATAATATATAATTCAGTTTAATTCTGTATAATCCTGAATTATTAAGTTTAATATCAAGGTTTAATATATGAATTGTTTTTTTGATACAATTAAAAGTAATTTTGCACATATTTCAATCGTAACCTTACTCTCCGTTATCATTATAATCATATTATATGGTACAAATACCAATATATATATAATGATTGCACTTTTTACTATTCTTGCACTCTATTGGGCACTCCAAGTTAAACATAATCGCTTAGAAAAAAAAGTCAATACGATACATTTAGCAGATCCAAATTATAATAAAAATCAAAATCAAATAGCCTTAAATAGTCACTATGCAACGATTGATAATCAATTTAATATTACCTATTTTAACCAACTCTTTTTAAAAGAACATGCACTTGAAAACAAAAGTCTTTTAGGTAAAAGTCTTTTTAAGATTTTAGATATTGATCCAAAAAATGTTTTAAAAGAGCTTAAAGATAAAGGAAATTTTAATGGTATCATTGAATCTACACACAACAATATAAGAAAATACCAAAGTCTGACTATCCAACCCACTTCAAATCATTCCAAAAAAGAGTATTTTATTATCTATCATGATGTTACAGATTCTCTTAAAACTGACCAAGAACTTAAAGAGCAATTTTTAATCGATAAATTTACAGGTCTCTCAACTAAATCAAAATTAATGGACGATATAGAGCGTACCCCAAAACCTAGCATCTATTCAAATACACTGATTTATATCAGCATTGACTCTTTTGATGAAATCAATGAATACTTTGGCTTAGATGCAGGTAATAAAATCCTCTCTTATGTGGCAAACTGGCTCAAAAAGGAACTTCCAACAAAAGAGGCAAAACTCTACAAACTAGATTTAGATAACTTTGCAATTTTTACAACTCAAAGACTTAGTATGCCTGCTTTGAATGAATATCTCAAAAGGATTTCTGCACATATAGGAAAAGAGAACTTTTATTTTGAAGGGACAGCACTTAATCTTTCATTTACATTAGGAGCTGCACGCTGTAAAACTGATATAGTAAAATGTACATATCTCGCCCTTAAAGATGCACAGAATCTAAAAAAATCTTATAAGATTTATAATAAAAGTTGTCAACATGATGAACGTTTTATCAAAAATATTAAGATGAACCAAACTATAAAAGATGCAATCTCTGAAAACAGAGTTGTACCTTTTTTCCAACCTATCTACAATTTAAAAACAGATAAAATAGAAAAGTATGAATCACTCATAAGAATTCAAACAAAAGACGATGGATATTTGGGACCTATAGAATTTTTAGAAATAGCGAAAAGATCAAAACTCTATCTTGAACTTTCACAATCGATGATAAAAAGCAGTTTTGAAAAACTAGAAGACTCAAATTTCCCTATCACTATTAATTTAACAGCTGAAGATATCTTGGATAAAAAAGTATCTAACTTTATACTGAGAAGACTAAATTCTATGGGTAATGGAAACTTTATTACCTTTGAAATTGTAGAAAGTGAAAAGATTGATAACCAACTTAAGGTTAGTAACTTTATCAAAAAAGTGAAAAACTTTGGATGCAAAGTAGCAATTGATGATTTTGGAAGTGGCTACTCAAACTTTGAACAAATTCTTAAACTAGATGTAGATTTTCTTAAAATTGACGGCTCTTTAATCAAAAATATTGATACCAACAAAGATAGCGAAATTATGACAAAGTCTATTGTCTCATTTGCAAAAGAGATGGGTATACAAACTATTGCAGAGTATGTAAGTAACGAAGCAATTTTTAATAAAGTAAAACTATTGGGCATTGATTATGCACAAGGATACCACATAGGAAAGCCAACAAATCATCTAGGTATTTAAACCTCTAGGATTTGCTGCTCATCTGTGCCTTCTTCTCACTCTTCATAAGCCAAACAAAAACCTCTGCAACTGCTTTGTAAAGATTTGCTGGGATTTGCTCATCTAAGTCAAGATTTAAAAGACTATCAGCCAAAGCTTTATTTTTAAAAATGGGGATATCAAACTCTTTTGCTTTTTCCATGATTTTATCAGCAATAGGACCTTTTCCTTTTGCCACTACTTTTGGAGCAGAATTGCCATCTTCTTGATATTTTAACGCAACTGCTTTTTTATCCATGAAGTTTCATAATACCAGCAAACCTTCCAGTAATCCCTTCTCTTCGATATGAAAAATAGTCTTCATCACAGCATGTACAGATAGAGGATATTTCAATATTTTTTATACCCACACTTCTCAATTGGTCAACATTCATGCTATGCAAATCCAAATACCACTTTTCATCTCTTTTCTCTTTATACTTTTCATCAACAAGTCGAGCTATCTCTTCTCCAACTTCATAACAACATTTATGTATCGAAGCACCCAAACAGACTAAAATATCTGAAGTCTCACATCCAAATACATCAACCATTTTTAAAACCGTCTTTTTAGCAATTTCATTAAAGGTGCCATTACGCCCAGCATGCACAACAGCAATCACACTCTTTTTTGGGTCATAGAGTAATATCGGTATACAATCTGCAACCATAACCATCAAAGGGATATTTTTCACATTTGTAATAAGTGCATCACAATTTTCTATCCTATTCATAGAAGCATCTTTTATGACTGCAATATTTGCACTATGCGTTTGCTCCATATAAATTAAGTTTTCAATTAAAAAATTATATTTTTCAGAAGTTATCGTTCTATTTTCCAAAACATTTTTGGGACTATCTTTAACATGAAGTGCAAGGTTTAGTGAATCATACGGAGTTTTACTAACTCCTCCATAACGAGAGGTAACTGTAAAAAATAGAGAATCTTCAAATTGTGTAAAAATCATTAATATCTAGCCATGATACCTTCGATAGTATCCCAACTAACAGACTTCTCTTTACTTCCAAACATGTGGTATAAATATCTTGCAAACATATCGGTTTCAATATTCACATGTGAGCCAATTTGATAAGTTTCAAAAAGTGTATTTTCCATCGTATGAGGAATGATGGTTAATCTAAAACTATTATCCTCTACACTATTAACAGTCAAACTCACACCATCAATCGTGATACTTCCTTTTGGAATGATAAACTTGATAAACTTTTCAGGAACTTCGATAAAAAAATCATAAGCTTTTTCTGATTTTGAGATATTTATAATCGTACCAACCGTATCCACATGCCCCTGCACGATATGACCTTCAAGTCTATCACTAAGTCTCATGGCAGGTTCTAAGTGGACATTACCCTGCAAGTTTTCCACCGCCAAAAGGGATTTAGTCTCTGCTGAAAGCTCTACTGTAAATTCTCCGTTACCCAACTTTACCACAGTAAGGCATGCACCATTTATTGCGATGGAGTCACCGATATTTGGTTCATACTCTGCACTTAGTGTTAAAAAATCATTTTCCATACTTTTGACCGTAGCCAATTCTCTTATTAATCCTGTAAACATAACTTGATTATATCAAAGTTTGCTATAATCAAATAATGAAATATGATGTAATAATAATAGGTGGAGGGCATGCAGGTATTGAAGCTTCTTTGTCTTGTGCCAGAATGGGAAAAAACACTCTTCTTTTAACTATGTTAGCAGACCGTATCGGAGCAGTAAGTTGCAATCCTGCAATCGGTGGACTTGCAAAAGGGCATCTTGTAAAAGAGATAGATGCACTCGGTGGAGAGATGGGATTATGTACCGATGCTACTGGTATCCAATACCGAATCTTAAATGCTTCAAAAGGTCCAGCAGTAAGAGGAAGTCGTGCTCAGATTGACATGGATAGATATAGTGTTTACATGCGAGATGTTTGTCTGAACACTCAAAACCTAACCATAAAACAAGAGATGGCTGAAGAGCTTATCGTAAACGATGGAACAATTACAAGTGTTAAAACCAATTTACAAAATAATTATGAAGCAAAAAAAGTCATCATCACTTCTGGAACTTTTTTAAAAGGTCTGATTCATATCGGAGAGTTTCAGCAAGAAGCAGGAAGAAGCGGAGAGTTTCCCTCAAACAAACTAAGTGATAGCATAAAGTCGTTGGGGTTAGATTTAGGAAGATTAAAAACTGGAACATGTCCTAGAATTGATGCAAAGAGTATCGACTTTTCAGTCATGGATGAACAACCAGGAGATGAAGTTCCTATACCTTTTAGTTTTAGAACCGATAGGGAAACATTTAAGCCAAACCAACTGCCATGTTTTATAACTTTTACAAACACATCAACTCACGACATTATATCAGGAAACTTTCACAGAGCTCCACTTTTTACAGGTCAGATAGAGGGTGTTGGACCTAGATATTGTCCAAGTATCGAAGATAAAGTAAACCGTTTTTCCGAAAAAGATAGACATCATCTATTTATCGAACCACAAACCCAAGAAGCAACCGAATATTATATCAACGGACTTACCACTTCTCTTCCAACAGATGTACAACTCAAAATGTTGCACTCTATAAAAGGGTTAGAAAATGCACAAATCGTGAGATATGGTTATGCGATAGAGTATGATTATATCAACCCAATCGAACTTACACACACGCTCGAAACTAAAAAAGTCAAAGGGCTTTATTGTGCAGGTCAGATAAATGGAACAACAGGTTATGAAGAAGCAGCCGCTCAAGGACTCATGGCAGGGATAAATGCATCTTTGGCAATTGATGATAAAGAGCCACTAATTTTAAGACGAGATGAAGCATATATCGGTGTTTTGATAGATGACTTAGTTACGAAAGGGACAAAAGAGCCTTATCGAATGTTTACAAGCCGTGCAGAGTATCGCCTACTTTTACGAGAAGACAATGCTGACCTAAGACTCAGCCATTACGGACATCAAATCGGACTCATTGAAGATTCGATTTTTGAAAAAGTTGCTCAAAATGCAAAAGATTTAGCCTTTGCGAAAGCCTATATTAGTGAAAACTTCACAACACCCTCAAAAGCCAATTCTGCCATTTTAAAAGAAATTGATGAAGCTCCAGCTACGGATAAAATTGCACTTAAAAGTGTTGTTGGTAGAAAAAGTTTTACAATTGAAAAGCTAGAAGCACTCTTTCCCAAATTTGCACAATTTTCAAAAGAGACAAAAGAGCAAATTTTAGTAGAATCAAAATACGCAAACTACATCGAAAAACAGCAAAAACAGATAGATAAGATGAAAAATCTTATAAACATAAAAATTCCGAAAGAGTTTAATTTTGAAAAAGTTTCGGGACTTAGTAAAGAAATAGTAGAAAAGTTCAATACTTTTAACCCTGCAACGCTCCACTCAGCAAGTCAGATAAGCGGAGTTACTCCAGCTGCAATTGATATACTACATATTTATATCAAAATGGAACAGAAAAGTAAAAAAATCTCCACTATGTGACTTAAATCAACATATTATAATTCATTATAAGGTATAATTAACAATTATAAAAACTTATAAAGGAGTGTATATGGCTGTTGAAAAAGAGAGAAGAAGTTTTCTTGGAATGGCGTTAGGTGGATTTACCGCAGTTGGTGGTATCGTCACACTTGGGGCAATGAAAAGAACTTGGGATCCTCTTCCAAGTGTTAAATCTGCGGGTTTTACTACTGTAGATTTAAGTGCTGCAGAGGAGAATGTTTTAAATGTTGAGAAATGGAGAGGGAAACCTATCTTTATTCTTAAAAAAAGTGCTGATATGGAAAAGCATGATAGAGATGTAATTGTGGGTGATGCACGATTTCATGTATCTATCGGTCTATGTACGCATCTAGGTTGTATTCCTGCATACTTTCCAAAAAATAAAAATTTCATCTGTGCCTGTCACGGTGGAATGTATGATGTAAGTGGTGCGGCAACTAAAGCACCTCCTGTTAAACCACTAGAGATTCCTCCATTTAAAGTAGATGGGATGACATTGGTTTTAGGCGAAGAAGGCGAAGAGTTCAAAAAAATGAAAGCCGCTGGCTTAACGGTATAGGGGAGAGATGAATGGCACATTTTGAAAAAGCAAAATCATTAAATGAGTGGTTAGACCAGCGATTGGCGGTCAACACACTTCAGCGTGTACTCTCTACAGAGTATTGGATTCCGAAAAATATCAACTTTTTATGGGCAATGGGTATGGTTCTTGCAATCATCTTCGCAATGCTTCTAATTTCTGGTATTTTCTTACTTATGTACTACAAACCAGATGTTAATTTAGCATTTAATTCTGTAAATAACACCATCATGAATGAAGTTGGTTATGGTTGGCTTTGGAGACATATACATGCAGTTGCATCATCAGTTGCATTTTTAATCATATATATCCATATGTTTACAGGTATCTATTACGGTTCTTATAAAAAAGGTCGTGAGATGATTTGGATTACCGGCATGTTACTATTTGTTGCTTTCTC
>DQTU01000105.1 GCA_015662615.1 Campylobacterales bacterium
CCTGAGTCACTTACTTCAAAATAGATTTTTTCTATATCCGGATCACTTGTAGCTTGTTTGGTTATTACTACGGAAATTTGTCCATTTTCTGGTGTAAATTTCATAGCATTTGAGATAAGATTTAACAGTACTTCTTTGATTTTTGTAGGATCTCCTAAGAGATAATGGTCAAAATCTGGATCCATAAATAGAGAAAGATTTATATTTTTACTCTCCGCTTTTGGCATATAAACATCTACTGAGTTTTCAAACTCTTCAACAGGCGAGAATAAAATTTCATCAATTTCAATTTTTTGACTCTCAATTTTTGAGAGGTCTAAGATATTGTTAATAATCTCCAAAAGATTATCAGTACTTTTTTGGATGATATCTACATACTCTTTCTCTTCATCTTTAAGTTTAGAGTTTTTCAGAAGATCCGTAAATCCTATGATACCATTTATAGGCGTTCTTATCTCATGTGACATATTGGCTAAAAAGATGCTTTTAGCGGCATTTGCACGCTCTGCTTTTTTCTTTTCGATTGCGATTTTATCAACACTATTTTCAATAATAGCGTATGTTTTTTCAACTCCAGTAGTAGTTCTAAGATCTATGGTATCTTCAATAAGACCATATTTAACTATTTTACTTAAGAGTTTTTCAAGACCCTTTGTATCGTGAAGAAAGTGATAGAATTTTGTATATATATAGAGCATATAGAGAGACAATGCTAAGAGTGTTCCTAAAAGGATCATCTGTAACATGGAGTTGTCTTTTTGATTTTTCAGTTCACTTAACATCTCTGTATATAGGTTGTTTGACAATTTATTGACATACACTAATTTATCTGTTTCGTAAGAAAACCACTCTAGAGGATTTATGCTATCTGTTTGTGACTCTTGGAGCAAGACTCTCTTCATTTTGTCACTCTCTTGAACCGCTGTTATAAAGTTTGCATCAGTGAGTATAGATTGGAGTGTAATTTTTGATTTTGGAAGTAGGGTTTGAAAAGATGAACCTATGGTATTGTTTTTAAATGCATCCATTAAAAAGAGTCGGTTTGATCCCTCTTTTTTATTTAAGATATTGGTAACCATGTCACGCTCATTTGCGATTGATTTCATTAAAGACATGGCATTTAAAAAATTGCTTGAAAGGTTGTCAACTTTATAGTTGATTGAGCCAGATAGCGAAGTTTCTACTTTTCTTAAAATACTACTGTTAATACCATCATAGTAAGAGAACATTTGATCAAAGTTTATACTTTGACGGTCAATACCATCTCTATGCTTTTGAATTTTTTTAATTCGATCAATGATTTTGTGACCATTTGCATCATCTTTGTTCGCGCTGTTAAAATTTAAAATACTATTGATCGCTGTATTTGTTGAGACTCTTTGCTCTGAGAGTAGTGCTCTAATTTTTTCATTTTTATTTATCAAATACAGAGCGCTAAGTCCTCTCTCTCGTGAGATATTGATAGAGAGTGTTTTAAGTGCTTTTGTGCTCTGTATGGTGCGCTCAAGATGCTCTGAACTTTGATATTTTACATATGAGTCGTACAGATAGTAAGTTGAGATCAATGCAAGAAGCACAATCGGTACTATGGTAATTAATCTCAAATTCCATTTAATTTTCATAATAAGTTTTCTCCAAAAAGTTTATATAGCTGTTGCTTCTAACTGTTTTTCAAGCATTCCAATGTTTTCTTTGAGTCTTTTTGTCTCTTGGATAACTTTTTCACTATTTTCTGTAATACAGTGCTTTCTTATGCTGTTTGCATTATCTATTATAGCATTAAGGTTTAAAATTTCAGCGGAACTTTTGATCTTTACCAATGAATAATTGATCTTATCAAAATCTTTTGTTCCTGTAAATTGTTCAATGCTCTCAATGCTCTCTTTTACATCATTGATAAAATCACTCAAAAGGTCAAATTCATCATCGGGGCTCAATCCTAAAGCACTAAGTGAAGAAAATGTAACTGCATGTGTGTTATTTTGTGCAGGTTCTTCTTCATTGATTTTTATAGTATCTGTCAATATAATATCTTCTCTGTTTTCTAATTTTTTTTCTTCTTCTCGATTACTTTTTAAAGTAAATGAAAATGCTTGATCTTGTATGTGATCAGCTGTGGATTCTTCATTTTGAGTATCTTTTTTACCAAAAAGTGATTGAAGTGTGCTCGTAAATGATTTGTTAGAATCTTGTGATTTACTCTCTTGTATTTGAAAGCTTGATAGCGACTCTACATTCACTGTCTCATGTTCTTGACCTATAGGTTCTTCTATCTTTTCTTCAATATCTAATGGTTGTTCTACTTGTGGCATTTTTGGAATGTTCAGTACAAATGTCTCATCCTCAGTCTGTTTTGAATCCAATATCTCTTCTTCTACGCTATCAATCTCTTTAATATCATTTTTAATTTGTTGAATAATTTCTGTATGATCTACCGCGTTATAACTTGATTCATCAGACGCAAGCTCTGATGCTGGCTCTTTAGGTTCAGACACTGGATCTAAATCCATTTTTAAAAAGTCAAGTTTAAATCCGCTCTCTTCTATCGTAGAAGAGAGTTCCTCTTCTTTTATCTCTTCATTATCCTTTGGCGTAGTAGTTAGGTGAACATCTTCTGTTTTTAAAAAGTTAGGTTCCACATCTAAAGATGGTATATCGGTTTGTTCATCGGTTTTCATTTCATCATTTAAAAGATTAAATTCAAATGCCTCCGGAGTTGATGATAGTTTCTCATTTAAAGTCTCATCTTTTGGTGTTACTGTTTCTAAATTATCGCTTTTTAAGATAAGGTCTATGGGTGCTTCTTCCACTTTAGTAGGTTCTGAATCTATCTGTAATGGTGTAAAATCAGATGCTTCATCACACTCTTTAGAACTTGTATTTTCCTTGAAAAAATCAAGTTTAAAATCATCTTGAATATCAGGAACACTTGTCTCTTCTACGATCTCTTCCTTTGATATTAACTCATCTTCAGCAATATTTAAAATAAAACTTTCACTCTTTTGCTCCTCTTCTGGCTTACTCTCAATAATGAGATTTTGAAAATTACTTTCCTCAGAGTTTACTTCAACTGTTTCTTCTTTTGGAGCCTCTTTTTCAACCAGTCCACTAAGACTAAAACCACCAATGCCACCAGCCGTCTCAGCGCTTTTAGGGACACCAGATATCTTATGAAATTCATCACTAATAAGTTTGACACTATAGAGTTTTTTTATACCCCCTAATTCATGTGCTAAATGAATCTCTTTTATAGTGAGGTCAACTTTTGTCTCTCGTCCATTTTTAAGCGCAATAATGGCACTTTTATTGGCAGATCCGCTATAAAGAACAAAATCAATCCAATTAAAATTATCAAAATCATAGATAAATCCCTCTTTTTGAACAAAAAGGTTTGAAAAATCATTGTTCATGGAGAGAAATTCTGGAACATCCTCATATCCCAAAAAGCCTAGTGTATGCGAGCTCATACCTAAAAAATTGTGTTTGTCATCATAAAGTATCACGATATTTCCTCTTTTATATTAAATATTTTTAATACTTTGAGCAATTTTTGTGCCAACAACCTTCTCAATTTCTTCAAAGGGTGCTTTCTCAATATTGTTAAAAGTTTCAAAATATTGCAAAAGTTTTCTAACTGTCGCTTCTCCGACTCCCTTTTTGGTTAAAAGAGAGATTTCCTTGTCCGCTTTAAGTTTCTGTTTTTTGAAAAAAGTTATTGCAAAGCGATGTGATTCATCCCTGATATTTTGAACAAACTGCAATCTTTTATCACTAGGACTGAGCTTAAACTCTCCATCCTTGGTGTAGATCAAGTCATTCGCCTTACCTTTGGCACGCATCGCTTTGGCATCTCTTTTCTCTTTAGCAATTGCAATTACATCGACAAAAACCCCGTTTTGTTTAACTATTTTAAGTGCTAACTTCAAAAGTGTCTCTCCTCCATCAATGACCATCAAATCTGGTGGTGAATTTTTATCAAAGCTTGCCACTCTCCTAGTAAGTAGTTCTCGCATCTGTGCATACTCATCTTTGGCTTTCAAATTATAGTGTCTGTATCCTTTTTTTATAAATTTTTCGTTCCACTTTATCACTGCTCCCACCGTAGCTTGTCCCATCATGTGAGAGTTGTCATACCCCTCTATATCAAATGGAGTTTTTTGTAAATCAAAAAGAGTTTTTAGTTGTGTTAAAATTTCAGTAGAGTTTTTGCTCGACTCAATTCTTAACAATTCAACACCATTTTTATAACAAAGTTCAGTTAATTTTTTTCGCTCACCTATAACTGGTACAAGGATTTTAGTTTTGAGATGATATTTGTCATCCAATATATCTTCTATAAGATGCATGGCTTCAAATTCCTCATAAACAAGTATGTTTTTAGGCATAAATGGAATGTTTTGTTGATAATACTCTAAAAGAAGAACCTTATAAAGCTCATTTATATCAAAGCCGTTATCTGATTTAAAATGGGCATAAGAGCTTGAAGTGACTTTCCCGCCTCGAATAAAAAGACGCACTCCAACCGCTCTAATCCCATCAATCGCCACAGAGAAAATATCAAAATCTTCCAACTTTGCTAGATCAACATGAGAGAGGATATTTGCTTTTTCTATCTTTTGTATATTGTCTCGAATGGTCATCGCCTCTTCAAAAAGAAGTTCTTCGCTGTAAAATTCCATCTTCCCTTTTAACTTTTTGATAAGTTTTTTTCGGTCATTTATCGCTCCAATTGCTTCTTGCACAATTTTCATATAATCTTTTGAACTAATTTTCCCCTCACATGGAGCAAGACATTTTTTTATCTCATAAAAGAGACATGCTTTTTTGGAGTTAAGGCAGCCTTTTTTTTGGACAAGAGGAAATGTGTCGTAAATACTTTTTAAAATCTCATTGGCTGAGGTTGAAAAAGGTCCGAAATATTTGATATTTTTCCCCTTTACAACCCGTCTTGTGATTTCAAATCTTGGGAAATCTTCATTTAAATCTATAAAAATATAAGGATATGTTTTATCATCTCTCAGCAGAATATTATATTTTGGTTTCAACTGTTTGATAAGCGAGTTTTCAAGGATAAGTGCGTCATGCTCACTATCAACGATGATATATTCCATGGAAGTAGTTTGGGCTATCATGTTGGAAATTCTCGCCCCTAGTTTTACATGGGGTCTAAAATAGCTAGTGACTCTTTTTTTTAAATCTTTTGCTTTTCCGATATAAAGTAAGCGTCTATTCTCATCAAAATATTGGTAAATTCCAGGGGTGTTTGGAAGCAGTAAAATTTTATTTTTTAGATTCATGAATCGTAGTTTTTATCTTTTCAAAAAGTTCTCTCAGTTCATCTGAAGTTGCTAAATTGACAAACTCACCAGATGAGCGTTCTTTGTATGTGAACTCGATTTTTTCAGTTTTTGGCTTTGGTATTTTATTGCTCACAAAGGATTTTATCTCATCCACTTCAAGGATTTTGCATTTTAAATCAATATCTTTAATTTTGTTTAATAAACTCTTTATTAAATTATGTTTATAATTAAATTCCATTTTAAGTCCTGGGTGATTTAAAACAAAAAATAGTGTGCGATTTTTGATATAAGTGAACATGACTGCATTTGCTAAATGTGGAGGAAGACATGATATGAGCTTATCAATACACGCTGTTTTAACAATTTGAGAATTTTGAGGTTTACCAGTAAAATGCGAAATAATTTCTTTAGCCGTTTTCATTTAATCATTATACCACTTTTGATTGTATTTATGATGGGATGCGGCTATAAAACTGAACCGATATATGTTCCTAAAGTAGAGAGTAAATGATGAAAATGTACGATGCAATTATTATCGGAGCGGGAATTGCAGGTCTGAATGCAGCGGCTAAATTTCCTAAAGATAAAAATGTTTTAATTATCTGTAAAGAGAACTCATGGGATTGCAGCACCTTTTATGCACAAGGTGGAATCGCAGTTCCCTATGACCAAGAGGATATTCAAGCACACATAGATGATACGATAAATGTAGGTTCAGGTTTGTGTGACAAGGAAGCTGTTGAAATTTTATGCCGTGATGGACGAATTGCGGTTGATGATTTGATAAATCGTGGCTTTGAGTTTGATAAAGGTGAAGATGGAAAGCTTCATTACACTAAAGAGGCGGGACACTCAAGAGCCCGTATCCTTCACGCCGGTGGAGATGCAAGCGGACGGCATATGCACCATTTTTTGATGCGGGAAAACGATCATTTGCTTTTGTATAACTCTACCGTAACAGACTTGCTTATAGAAGGAAGTATCTGCCATGGAGTGCGTGTTTATCATAAAGATACCTTTCGAAACTATTATGCAAAAACAACCATTATTGCGAGTGGTGGAGTGGGTTCTATCTATAAGTTTCATACCAATGCAAGAGCGATTAGTGGTGAGATGCAAGGGCTTGTTTTAGAAAAAGGTGGAACGCTTCGGGACATGGAGATGATGCAGTTTCATCCGACTGTTTTTATCCATAACAAAGGGGCTAGAAAGCAACTTTTAACAGAAGCCTTAAGGGGCGAGGGTGCGCGGATTGTGGATGAAAATGAGAAGAGATTTTTGTTTGAATATGATAAACGAGGGCCTTTAAGTCCAAGAAATATCGTTAGCAGTTCTATTTTTGATTGGAAGAAAAAGACAGGATTGCAAGTATTTTTAAATCTTAAAAACTTTGAGAAAGCGTTTTTTAAAAAGAGATTTCCGACTATTTACTTCAACATGAAAGATTTAGGGTTTAATTTACCTGAAGATGAAGTACCGATTTCTCCTGCGTTTCATTATGCCATGGGAGGAATTGAGACGGATTTAAATGGAAAAATTCCTAATTTCAAAAACCTATATGCTGTTGGAGAAGTGGCTTGTACTGGTGTTCATGGTGGTAATAGATTGGCTTCTAACTCACTTCTTGAGGGGTTGGTCTTTTCGAAAAGGGCTGTGGAAGATATTTTGAGCCATGAGCTTGATTTTGAATCAAGAGTGTTTAGTCAAGAGGAAGAGGTGCTTGTCAAAGATGGCGATAAAGAGTTAAAAGACGAGCTTCGTGAATTGATGTGGGAAAATGCAGGAATTGTGAGAGAAGCGTCAAAACTAGAGAGTACTTTGGAGAGAATTGAGAGGATGTTACACAGTGATATTGGAAAACTGTTGCGACTTCGTCTGAAAACTTCAAGAGAAATTGTAAAAAGTGCGATATACAGAAAAGAGAGTCTTGGTGCTCACTATATTTTAAATTAAAGGATTGGAATGAGGTATATACTTATGTTGATGTATTTAACATCGTTTGGTGTGGCATCAGAGGGTGCAGAAGTTGTTAAACATGCAAGTTTGACAGGAACTTGGGTGGGGATTGCATCGGTTATAGTTTTTGCGATAGGGTACTATTTTATCGCAACGGAAGAGAAATATGAGATAAATAAAGCAAAACCAGCACTCTTTACGGGTACTTTTATATTTATGCTTATTGGTATCTACTTTGCAATAAATGGTTTAGATGTAGATCCTTTACATAAAGAGATGAAACATCTGATTTTAGAGATTGCAGAAATCTACTTTTTCTTATTTGTTGCGATGACCTTTATCGAGACAATGATAGAGCGAAATATTTTTGATGTGTTAAAATACAAACTTGTTTCAAAAGGTTACACTTATAAGAAACTTTTTTGGCTGACAGGTCTTTTAGCATTTTTTATCTCTCCAGTAGCAGATAACTTAACAACCGCACTTATTCTCTCAACGGTTCTTTTTACCATTGATAAAACAAATAAAGATTTCATAATTTTGGGTGCTATTAACATCGTTGTTGCTGCCAATGCCGGTGGTGCGTGGAGTCCATTTGGAGATATTACAACTTTGATGGTATGGACAGCAGGTAAGGGAACTTTTGTTGATTTCTTATTCCTTTTCCCAACATCTTTCGTAGGTTGGGTTGTTACAGCTTGGTTACTATCTAAAGTGATTCCAGAGGGAAAACCTCCTTTTTCAGAACAAACTGATAAAAAAGAGGAGTTAAAACCAGGAGCACAAG
>DQTU01000249.1 GCA_015662615.1 Campylobacterales bacterium
TCTTTCTATTGGACCGCCGGGCATGGTGTCGTCGGTGATAGTTTGGTGGATTTCGCCATTCGTCATATCGGCTATATCTTCCCAGCCTATTACCCTCTCCTCTTCTTTGCCGTCTATGACTATTTTGCAGGGGCGATCTGTTTTTTTGGCTTTGCGGGGGAGTCCTACTCCTGTTAAGCCTTTGGAGACTGTGAAGATGATGCGTCCGTTCATATCGTAGTAGGTTTCGGCTTCATTTTGACGAAGTACCGGAAATTGAATGCGGTAGATGGTTTTTAGCTCATCTAAAGTTAAACCAAGCTCCAAAGCTACCAGTACATCGATCTCAACAAGTGCTTGACGGCGTTCATAGTCGGTACGTAAAGCAACGTTTCGTTGCCAGTGTGGAGTAAGATTTTTAAAGAAGTTTTGGTTTAGGCGTGGGTCGTTGGGTTTTGTCCAACTGTCAGTTTTGAAAGATTCGTTGAATTGTTCTTCATAAAGTTCTTTGTAGTGTATTGTTAGACTAGTTAAGGATAACATTCTGATTAACATATTTTTATTTTTAACAATTGGAAATAAAGATAAAAAACCTACTGTAATATCTGTTTTGCCAGATGATTTAACAAAAAAGTCAAAAACAATAGAAGCTAGAGAAGATGCAAAATTAATTAAAGTTCTATTATACTTAAATCTTGTAGTCATTGCCTTGCTGATATTACCAAATCCTTTACTTATTATTGACCCAATTAATGTTCTTTCGCTTGTATTTCCAATTCTTGATCTAATTACAAAACCATAATATTCTGTAACCTTTTTCACTCCATCTCCAAAATCGACTGTAGGTATCCTACGCTCATAATCTTTTACCAATGGAACATAGTTAGTGCGAGGTAAATAGTCATCTGGAATAATACTATGGTCAATTACATCATAGTGACTGTTTTGTGTACAAACTTTTCGAGGTGTTTTATACATAGGATTACCAACGAAAAAATGAGGACCAGAGAGTATCAGTTGTTCAGGTGATTTTACAAATGTAGTTTGCCGTTTAATAATACCTTCTATTTGAGCATATGTTTCATTCCACATATCAGTAGAATAATATTCTTCTTTTATATCTGAAAGTCTTATTGGATAGTCTGCAAATTTTTTCAAAACACTCAAAAGCTCTTGTGCATGAATTGATGGTAAACGAGCTTCAAGATAATGTGTTCCTTCTTCATCATAGAGTTTTGCAAAAAGTTCTAGCTCCTTTTTTGTAATAGTTATGATACGATGGCTATGGCCTTGAATATTCCAGTTGTTTTCATCATCTTTGATACCGCCAACAACCTCATCGCCATAATGTTCAAAGCAAGCATCAATTGTTTTAGGTAAAAAAAGATTATTAATATTAAAAAATTTAACTTTTTTCGAACTTTTATAAATATTTACTGAAAAAACTAGACGACCATGATCATTTGTTCCAGTAAAAAGGTTAAATTCATTTCTAAATTGAAAATGGTACTTCAACCTCTTATAAATCTCTCTTCTTAACTTTCCGCCGTTTGAAGCATCATAAACCCCTTCAGGGTGTAAAAGTCCAGTCACTGCTTTGTGGTTGCCTACCATCCAAGCAGTTGGTAGAAAACATTTGTAAAGATTGGTTTGTACACCTTTAAGTAGAGGGTAGTTGGCAGTAGCATTTAAAAAGTTTTGTGTAGCCTCTGCACTCTCATACTCAGCAATATACTCATTCAGTAAACTTGGGTACTTTTCAAAAGTCTCATCTCTTAACTCATTTAGCTTGCTTGCGCTAAACTTGCGAATCTCAAAGAGTGGACTCTTTTCACCCATTATGCCACCCTCATTCCACTCCACTTTAAGCCACGGCGGATTTCCTAAGATCAGATCAAACCCACCTTTTTTAGCAAATATGTCGGCAAACTCCAGCTCCCAATGCAAAAACTTTTGCTTTTTTGCCACTCGCTCTACAACTTGCAAACGCTCATTATTAGCGATCAGCTCTTCAACATCTATGAAGCCCAGTTCATCAAGCTGTAGCTTCATCTCATCTTCATCCATTGTTTCGGCAAAAAGGCTCTTCTCTTTGTCAAGGTTCATCAAAATGTCATCTCGTTTGTCAACAAGACGCGATATATCTTCAAAAAATTGTGAACGGGTTGGAAGTTTGTCAGCCTCATCAATTGGCCAAAACCACAAAGCACACCAGTAGTCCATCACCATCTTTAAACGGCGGTATGGCGATGAGTTTTTGACTGCTTCAGAGTTTCGCTCCTGATGCAATACTTTATCTTTAAACTTTAGATTGGTTAGTTTGCGCCCGCTTTGTGGCTGTCCCCAGACTTTAAGCGGGTCGGTTGTCTTTTTTCTCATCTCATGCTGGTGCCTTGTATGCTCTTGCCAAAGTTTGTCGATGGAAGATGATAGGTGCAAGAGTCTCTCTACTTCATCTTTTGTATGTGGTTTAATGAAATCTTTACACCACTTTTTGATGGTTTCTATCTGCTTCTTTTTAAGCTCTTTGACCACCTTATCCGAGTAGTCTGCCATCCCTTTGTCACCAAGCAAAAAGTGGTAAACTTCATCTTTTCTTCTTCCTGCACTCTTTTCATCTTCTTCTACAACTGTTTCAAGTGGTAGTTTAGTAGGATCTTCAAAAAGTGACCCCTCTTCGTAATGGAGTGGTTTTGTTTTTCTTTTTTTGACAGGCCATAACGTTTTAGGGTGCAGTCGTTTGGGAGCATCTTCATACCAGATTAGCTCTTTACTCTTTGCTGTAATTTGAGAGACATTATAGACTTGTCGTCTTGCGCCTATGAGAGAGTTGCCATGTACCAACTGCAAACCAAACCAAGGGATGAATGTCTCATGTTCATCAGCAAAGAGGGCATTGAGCCAAAGAGAGATTTCAGCAAGTTCTACAGCGGTAGGGTTTAGATCGACACCAAAGACATTGTTGTCGGCAATATACATCTTAACCTTTTGACGCTCTAAAATGTATGCATCGTGAGAGATACGTTCCCCTGTCTCTATCTGCTTTTTCTGCAGATAGGCTTCTGAGAGTTGGTTGATTGCTTCGTTAAGGAAAGCGGCGCTTCCCATAGCAGGCTCACAGATGGTTATGTTTAAAATCTCATCGGCTTTCTTATCTTTTAGCAACTCTTTTAGAGCATATTTGACCAAACTTTTGGTAAGAACTTCGGGGGTATAGTACGATGCAGACTTTTGACGATCTCTACCTGCAAGACGGTAGATAAAGGTGCCAGGTTCATAACGCACCAGTTTTCCATCTTTGTCAAATACCCGCTCACTCTCTTTATATTCACTCAGCTCTTTTTCTGTTACAAAGTAGGCATTATCGAGTGGACTAGGATCAGTTCCCTCTTTCTTTACCTCATAGAGTCTCTCTTTGGCAATAAAGCCTTTATAGCTCAAAAGTGCTTCATAGACAGCACCAAGTTGGTTGATGCCAAGGTTGGCATAGCTTATGCGTCCCCTTCCCTTTTTTCCTTTTTGTGGACGGCTTAGAGAGAGACTCTGAATAATCTTTTGCCAAATATGGTTGCGAATCTTTACACTATTTAGAAAGGGGGTATGTTCAGGATCAAAAAGGTGTGAGCGTAATGGTGAGATCTCAAAAGGTACATTAGCATTTGACTTATGACTATCTACTGAACGACCATTATAGATCATATCAAAAAGCAGACGAATGGATTCATCAAAAAAGTAGCCGTTTTTATCACTCTCTGTAGTTAGTGGCATGAGTTCAAGATCACGCAAGTTTTCAAGAGAGTATCCGCGTAGATATGTAGATGAGTTAAGTGGAACATACCCAAGTTCAGGACGAGACTCGATGTAAAAGATAAAAAGAAGACGGTACATATAGCGTAAACACTCTCTACTAAGCTGTTCCTCCAAACCCTCTTTTTGCAAAGATTTAGGATCTTTCTCTTTTGCAAAGTGGAGTGCTTCATTGGCAAGAAGTTCTATTGCAACTCTTAGTGCATATTTGAGATCTTCAGTCACTCCAAAGGCGTGTTTATGAGAGTTTTCATCTAATGTATCAAGCAAAGCTTGACCACTCTTTGGAGCGAGAGAATCAGCATGTAAAAGTACTGCTGTTGCTTTAAGTACTGCATCCTCTTTACGTCCAAAAATCTCTAACAGATCAAATCTGATAAACCGTTTTTGCGCCCATTTTGCACGATCAATTAGAATAATCTCAAAAGGTGACACCAACATAACCCAACGTGGAGGCTCTTCGAGTGCAAAGATGTGTGAAGTGATAACTGTTTCAAGCGTATGTAACTGTTCATTCAGTGGGAGTGTCTCTAAAACATTGCAAGGCTCTGAAGAGAAGACTTCCAAAACCCAAATTAACGGCTCTCCATTCGCTTTTTCAATGGTAGCAAGCAGAGGCAGTGAACCATCATTAAGCTCAACACTTTTAGGATGAAACTCAAATCCCAATGCTTGCAATAAACGACCTGAAAAATTTCGAGATAGCTCCAACTTATCAAGTTTAGACAGACTCTTTTTACCAAGTTTGTCAATCAATGAAAAGTAGTCACTACTTAAAGTTCTAAGCTGTTTAAATGGTGGAGTGTAGTTTTCATCACTCTCAGCTTTTTGATTCCAAGCATCGATGCAAGATTTAATATCACCCTCAAAAATCTCACTCAAATAGTAAGATGTATAAAACTCATTTTCATTAATTATCCCGACTAAATTCATAAGCTTTCTCCACACAATCCTGCAATCACTTGAATATATGGCTCTTTTTCAAGGCACATTGTCTCTTCAAGCCACTCAAAATAGTCATCAAATATCTTTTTAATACGCCGACCCTCTTTTACATTTTCAAGTTCATCTTCGTGAAATAGTCCATACTGCTCCATATGACGCTTTTTGAGTCGTTCAAGCTCATCATATTGATGTTGAAGCTTTTCATTGATTTGAGATTCAAATGTTTCATACTCTTTAAATAGATAGGCTTTTGCCTCTTCTATTGCTTTTGGAAGTAGAGATTCATAATGAGTAGTATCAAAACTTTCTGCTTTGTTGGCAAAACGCCTTTTTCCAAGCTCTGTACGCTCTAAAATCTTTTCTATTGGTAGTGTTTCAATGTAGTTGCAATCTTTAAAGCAGACACCAACCCAATGATTGATAACAGGTTGCGCCTTTTTATTTGGAAAGACTCCTGATATGATAAAGATTACCTCATTTTCATCAAGGGTTGATAGACGTATAAGTGGTGCTTCAAGACGATTGAAGTTGCTTAAAAGTTTGTCTCGTATCCACTCTAAAACCGGATGTTGCTCCCACAAGTAGTGGATCTGTGGCCAAGCTGATTCACTCTTTCTTGAATCTTTTATCTCTTTATTGATAATTTCAAGATCAGATGAGAGAATAAAATAACCATCTTTAGGCCATACCTCACGAGGTAGCATCTTAAATCGGTACTTCAAATCTTCAGGAGCAAGCAGTTCTATGCGATCCTCTTCATAACGAACATCAAGTTGCAGAGTATTTGAGTTTTGCATATATTTAAGAGCTCTTACAGCATAGTCGTGATCATCTTTAAAGAGTGTTGAAAGTGTCACAAAAAGATCTTCATCTGACTCTGCACTCTTTTCTTGACACTCTTGTAAAAGAGCTAAAAAGTCAAATTCCGACTCTTTTAGATTGTTATCTAACTCATCAGAAAACTCATCGGCATCTTTACCACTCATTATGGCGTTAGCAGTAATCTCCTCCTCTTTTTGAGGATCATAGACATTCATAAAGGCTGATGGATCGCCAATGTTTTCAGTGGCTTGTTGATCTTTTTGAATGAGAACTTCAAGGATTCGATTGTCTCCTTTGAATTCTGGATCACGACTAAGAATTTGCATATAGTAGATTTCTGGCTCCCTCTCCTGTCCGTAACGATCAATACGACCATTTCTTTGCTGAAAGACCATCAATGACCAAGGAATGTCGAAGTGAATAAGACGGTGTGAGAGGTAATGAAGGTTGATCCCCTCACTTGCAACATCTGTAGCTACCAAAACACGAACTTTGGACTCTTCTTGCCCAAAATCTTCAACGATTTTATTGATCTCAACATCAGCCATTGTGCCTGTCATTGTAACTATCTGATCATCTTTGAGTCCTAAATCTCTTTTTAGATTCTCTTTTAGAAACTTTAAGGTTGGTATGCGTTCAGTAAAGATGACGAGGCGATCATCTTTGGCACTCTTTTTCCACTTCATCTCTTTGGTAATGAGTTTGACAAGACGCTGATATTTTGAAAAATCTCCAACACCAATTGCTTCAAGTGCCTCTTTAAGAGCCTCAAGTGATGCAATATCTTCACTAAAATCACCCTCCGCCTTTTGAAGTTTTTTTAAGCGTTCATCAATAGTTGCTATACAAGCCATTGGAGAGGACATGAGTGATTTTATAAGTGTGGTTTTAAAAAGTTCACTTCCTTTGCGTTTTTTGGAGTCGATTGTATGAAACTTTAGTTTTAAAAGAAGAGAAAAGGCAACTTCTTCAGGCTGCGAAGCTTCAGCCTTGTTTATAAATATTTTACGGGCTTTAAACTCCTGATCGACTTGATCTTGTATATCCTTTTTGAAACGGCGTATTACAAGACCTTTATCTTTAAAGTCATCTACTGTATAGTTGTTTGGATTTGCTATGGCAGTTGGATCGAGCATATTGAGCAGTGAAGCAAAGCTTTTTGCACTACCGTCATGTGGAGTTGCAGAGAGCATAATCAGCGAATCACATCTGGAAGCTATCAGTTTTGCAAGTTTAGATTTAAGTGATCCACTATTTCGGTCGGCTACATTATGGGCTTCATCGATAATGATAATATCCCAATAGGCATTCTCTATATATGTACGATAGAGAGCTTCCTGCTTGAGAGTATCGATAGAGATAATGGCTTTGTCGTAATAGTAAAATGGATTCATATTTGCCGGAATGCGATTACGAACTCGCTGAATTCCCTGCGAATCGAGACGTGTCAATGGAATAGAAAAGCGGTTCCAAAACTCTTTTTGAAATTGTGTCAGCATACTTTTAACAGCTAAAACAAGAATGCGTTTTCCTTTGCCCCTTTTGATGAGTTCACTCACTAAAATGCCTGCTTCAAGCGTCTTTCCCAAACCTACAGCATCACCTATGAGAATGCGATGTCTTGGTTGTTTGAGTGCTTGCAGTGCCGGTTCAAACTGGTAGGGTACAACATCCATTGCCGCTTTATGAGCTCGGTAGATCTTCTCATTGGCAGGCACCATTTCACGCATTAAACTCTCAATATAGAGCAGTGAACGCTCATAAGCACTGGAAGTATCGATAACTAACTTTGTCTCTTCTGGATTAATAACAGTGATATTTTTCTCATAACTTGTAAAGAAAATAGCTTCCTTACCTTTTACAAAGTTTGACATCCCATCGCAAGTCAACTGATAGCCACCATCTGCCATCAAATCAACACGACGAATAACCCACTCTGCATCTCTAATGATAACTCTTTGATTAGGAGCATAAGGAGTAATAGACATAAAACAAGATTCCTCAAGTAAAGATTTGTGTTATTTTTAAACAATATAGAGACTATTATAATGCAGATTTTTAAAAAAAATCTTAATAACCTGAGTTCGACAGTATATCATACCCATAGCTTTACAAGTTTGTTCATAGGCGAGGCGTAGCGACGCAGGCTATGCCAA
>DQTU01000022.1 GCA_015662615.1 Campylobacterales bacterium
ATTTATCGACCTTAGAGATAAGATGGGGTTAGTGCAGCTTGTGTGTGATCCAGCAGATAGTAAAAGTGCTCATGATGTGGCTTCTACTGTTAGAGATGAGTTTGTACTTATTGTAAAAGGAAAAGTAAGAGCTAGAGGTGAGGGGTTAGCAAATCCCAACATGGCTACAGGAGCTATAGAAATCGTAGCTGATGAGCTTATCATCGAAAACAAAAGTGCTCCGCTTCCATTTGTGATAAATGATGAAAAAGTTGGAGAAGAGACACTTTTAACTTATCGTTATCTTGATCTTAGAAAAAAGAAATCTTATGAAAATTTTCGTCTAAGAAGCAAAGCTACAATAGCGGCAAGAAACATACTAGATGCAAATGGATTTTTAGAAGTTGAAACTCCGATTTTGACAAAATCTACACCAGAAGGTGCGAGAGATTATCTTGTTCCTAGTCGTGTACACGGTGGAGAGTTTTATGCACTTCCTCAATCTCCACAGCTTTTTAAACAGTTGTTGATGGTTGCAGGCTTTGATAAATATTTCCAAATCGCAAAATGTTTTAGAGATGAGGATTTAAGAGCCGATCGTCAACCTGAGTTTACGCAGATAGATATCGAGATGAGTTTTGCAGACCAAGAAGATGTTATGAAGATTTCAGAAGATTTGTTAAAATCAGTTTTTTCAGCTTGTGGACACACGATAGAAGCTCCATTTAATCGCATCACTTATAACGAAGCTATGGAAAAATATGGTAGTGATAAGCCAGACCTAAGATATGACTTAGCCATGGTTGATGTAATTGATATCTTTGCAAATTGCAGCAATGAAATTTTTTCAAATATTGCAAAGAACAAACACCACAACCGTATAAAAGCACTAAAAGTACCAAATGGAGACAACATCTTCTCGAAACGACAGATGAAAGGTTTTGAGGATTATGTACGAAAATTTGGAGCGAGTGGACTTGGGTATTTTCAACTAAAAGAAGATGGTTTAAAAGGACCATTGGCTAAGTTTTTTGAACAAAGCGACCTTGATGAGATTATCAAAACAACTGACCTGAAAGTCGGCGATGTTATATTCTTTGGAGCAGGGGAGAAAAAGCTTGTTTGGGATTACATGGGTAGATTTAGAATTTACCTTGCTGAACTTATGGAAATCATCGATGAAGATGCTTTTGAATTTGTCTGGGTTGTTGACTTCCCAATGTTTGAGGTTGATGATGGAAGAGTTAAAGCACTTCACCATCCATTTACCATGCCCAAAGATTTAGATAAAGAGTTTGTTGAAGAGATAGAGTCTATCGCTTATGATATCGTTTTAAATGGTACAGAGTTAGGTGGCGGAAGTGTTCGTATACATAAGCCTGAAATTCAAAAAGAGGTTTTTAAACTTCTTGGAATTAGTGATGAAGAAGCAGATGAGAAGTTTGGGTTCCTTGTAAATGCATTAGAGTACGGAGCACCTCCACATGCTGGACTTGCTTTTGGTTTGGATAGACTTATGATGTTACTTACAAAAAGTAGTAGTATCAGAGATGTTATCGCATTTCCAAAAACGCAACGGGCTCAATGTCAGCTTACAAAAGCACCAAGTCCAGTGGATAATGAGCAGTTAAAAGAGTTAAGTATAAGAATTAGAGAGATAAAAAAAGCATAATTGGAAGTGCTGACTTTAGTCCCACCCATAGTGGAGCTGAAGCCCCACTTCCAATTTAACTAAAAAATCATAAGGAAATAGATGAAAAAATTATTTTTAATTATCGGAGCACCAGGAAGTGGAAAAACAACAGATGCAAGTATGATTGCAGAGAAAAACAGCGATACAATTGCACACTATTCAACAGGAGACATGTTAAGAGCAGAAGTTGCAAGTGGAAGTGAGTTAGGCAAAACAATTGATGGTTTTATCTCAAAAGGGGATTTAGTTCCTCTAAATATCATCATAGATACAATTTTTTCAGCAATTAACGGTTCTGACAAAAATACTATTTTAATCGATGGTTATCCAAGAAGTGTAGGGCAGATGCGAGAGCTTGATTCACTACTAGAGAAACAAGACAAGATTGATTTGGTTTCTGTTATCGAAGTTAGAGTTAGTGAAGAAGTAGCAAAAGAGAGAATTTTAGGTCGTGCAGCAGAAGCTGAGGTAAAAAGATCAGATGATAGCATCGAGGTTTTTACAAGCCGAATGAAAATTTATACAGAGCCGTTACCTGAAATCCAAAGATTTTACACAGATAAAAAACTTTTAAAAGTGATTAGTGGTGAGCGAACGATAGAAGAAGTTGTTGCTGAGATGGAAGCGTTCGTAAAAAAATCTGTATGATAAAAAATCCAGCTTTTTACTCTGTCATCATCGGAACAGAACTTTTAAATGGAAGAAGAGAAGATAGTCACTTCTCTTTTTTTAATCAAGAGTTAGTCAAAAGAGGCTGGGAACACAAAGTAAACTTCGTGATAAAAGATGATCCTGATTTTTTAAAAGAGGTCTTTAAATTAGTCAAATCTGATCCAAACTCAGTCATGTTTAGTTTTGGTGGAATCGGCTCCACACCTGATGATTTTACAAGAGAGATAGCTTCAGTTGCTTTTACTTTTGAGTATCCAGTAAGACATAAAGAGGCAGAAAAAATTATCATAGAGAGACTAGGAGATAAAGCCTATCCTCATCCTATTAAAATGGCTGACATCCCAAGAAACTCAAAACTTATCTTTAACCCTATCAATAAAATGCCAGGTTTTCAACTCGAAAATCGTTTCTTTTTTGTGCCAGGTTTTCCCGAAATGGCACATCCTATGATTACCAATGTGATGAATGAGTTTTATCCTAAAAATAGTGAAAAATTTAGTTGCTTTTTTACAGCCTATGCCAGTGAAGCAAGGCTAATTGATATTATGGAAGCCCTATCTGATAAGGTCGAACTCTCATGTCTACCGTCATTTGGAAAAGATGATAAAAGAAGTGCGGAGATTTATCTTAGCTCTTTTGATAGAGAGATTTTAGAAGAGCAGTGTGAGTTTTTTAAAGGGAAGTTAAAAGAGATGGAGATTACTTATCGATAAATTTTTTAAAGACCATTTCAAAGTTTATCGATAATTCACAATCCAAATCCTCAAAGTCTAATCTCTCCTTTGTAAAATCTCCAATTTTGGTGTATTTATCATTTTCCAACTTAAAAACTTTTGCTTTTAACTCATCTGGATAAACCAAGATATAGTAAAGTACTTTTTCATCTTCATAGATTTTAAACTTTACCTGCTCATCTTTTTTAGCAGTTGATGGACTTAAAACTTCTATGATAATTTTTGGAGCAATTGTAAGATACTTCTTACCCTCATCCCCGCAAGTAAAGATAATATCCGGTCTTAAAATAGTATTTTCATCTACTTTCCAATCATTTTCAAAAGAGACGATACAGTCAGGGCATTCATCATCATGCAGTGAACTTTTTAGCTCAAAAATCAATTCCGTTGCGATATTTTGATGTATCCTCATCGGTGCTGGAGCCATAGATACGGGTCTCCCCTCTATAAGTTCCCAATCCCCTTCCCATAAAGTATAATCTTTATAGGTATATTTATCTAAAATATCAGCGACTGACATGCTAGCTCCTTATTTGCTCTATTATAGCATAAATCGGTCTAAAAGACTTTTTACAAAAATCCTGTACTGACTTATAGTTTATAGTTCTATCTTTTTGTTAATTTTATTTCATTTTATCAATTATTGCGATAGTGATAAATTTGTTCAAATATGGCAGTATACAAAAGAAATTAGAGGAGTTTACAGATGACATTAGCTGAAACACTTTTTAGTATAGGATTAGTCGCAGGTGTAGCTATAGGTTTTCTTGCATGGAAATATAACTGGAAAATTGCAGAATATCTTTAAACTTTATATAGTTTTTAAATCAGACATGGTATGATAATAGTATGAATAAAATCATACTAAGGAGAGTACAATGGTAAGAAAAACTATCACAATAAATGATGACTTATTTCAAAATTTAGAGCTAAATCAAATTATAGATCAGTATCAATCGTTCTCAGAATTGGTATCAAATGCACTACAACTGTTGGTTGAAAAGCAGAAGAAAGAGCATTATAAAGAAGCTATGATTGAGGCTTCAAAAGACCAATTATATCTAGAAGATATGAAAACAATAGAGGATGATTTTCAATATGCTGACCTAGAGAATGATACATGAAGCAATATGATGTATATTTGGCAGATTTAAATCCAACAATTGGTAGTGAACAATTTGGCAAAAGACCAGTTTTAATCATCTCAAATAATTATGAAAATTTGATAGATATAGTCACAATTATCCCTATCACTTCACAAAAACATGGGAGGCGAGTTTATCCAAATGAATTTCTTTTTAAAACTGAACTTGAAAAACCGTCGATATTGCTTTGTCAGCAAATCCGAACTATTTCAAAAAAGAGATTGATAAAAAAACTTACAACCATAGCTAACCCAAATACACAAAAAAAGATAGTTGATATATTGTGTATGAGATTTGAGAGCTTGGATTAAAGTCGAATAACTGTCGCACCCATTCCACCCATGTTCACAGGTGCATCTGAGTGACTTACTACACTTGGATGTGTTTTTAAAAACTCTTTTACTGCATAGGCAAGTTTTCCACTCCCCACACCATGGTAAACCAAAACTTCATCAAATCCAGTCAAAAGTGCATCTGAGAGATATTTATCCAATTTTTCTATTGCTTCTTCTGCTCTAAGTCCGTGAAGGTCGAGTTTTACAGAGTTTTGAGATGGTCTATCTATTTTGATAATTGAGGGTGTTTTTCTCTTTGGTGGAGGTAAGTTTGCACTTCGTCTTAGTTGGCTTATGGGAACTCTTAGTTTTATGCCATCGCACTCTATCATGGCTTCATTTTTTCGTATGGATAGGACTTTTCCTTTTGAGTTTTGATACTTTACAAAATCCCCGATTTTAATATCTAGTTTTTCTTGTCTATTTTCTACTCTGTTTGCAACCTCTTTTTTCTTATTTGCAATGTTTAACTGTTTGTGAATAGTGGATAGGTCTTTTCCCTTAGCTGCTTGTTTGGCTTCAAATATCGCTTCATTGTATTTAGCTTCAAGGTCATTTTTGGTTTTTCTTAGCTCTTCATCTGCTTCAAATTTTTGGTTTTTGAGTTGGGTATTTAATTTTTTCTGTTTTTCTATCTCTATATCTAGGGTTTTGTTTTTAGCTCTTGCATTCAGTTCAAGGTCGATATTTTTTTGGATGAGTTCTCCAAGTTTTTCTTTATCATCTCCGTAAACTTTTTTAGCTTCACTTATAAGTGAAGCAGGTATCCCATATCTAAGGGCTGTTTCAAATGCGTAACTTTTTCCGATAGTTCCATAGAGAAAATCATAAGTTGGTTTTCTGTTTTTTTCATCATATAAGGCGGCTGCGAGTTCTACTTCGTCATGGGTTGCCATCATCGCTGCTAATCGTTTGTGGTGTGTTGTGATGATGATTTTACTATCTTTCAAAGCTAGTTTTTCTAATATGACTTTAAACAGGGATGCAGCTTCATCAGAATCAGTTCCTAGCTCTATCTCATCAACTCCAACTATGAAGTTTTGTTTTGAAAAAAGTTTGCTAAACTCTACCATCCTTCCTGCAAAAGTTGAGATGTCATTTTTTACATTTTGAGGGTCATCGATGATGGCTGTTACCTCTTTGAAATGACCTATGCTAGAGTTGTTTGCATCAATGCTTATGGGTAGTAGATATTTGGAAAGAAAAACGGAACTTAGGATTGATTTTAACATCATCGTTTTTCCACCAGCATTTACACCTGTAATCATAAGAATCTTTTTAGAAAAATCTACCGAAATAGGTTTGGGGTCTGTTAGGGCAGGGTGGGAAAAGTTTGTCAGTAAGATTTGATGATTGTTTGTTGGTTTTATAAATTCCAACTCTTTACTTTTTGCAAAAAATACCCTTGCTTGATAGTTATCAAATCTATCAAAAGCCTTGTTCACAAAAGATAGAAAGGGTTCAAATTTACAAAAAACAGAGGAGATTCGTTTTTCATATTCATAAATGAGTTCATCTTTTTGACTCAGCATGTCCGCTTCACTCTTTTTAAGTGACTGAATTGAGTCTGGAGAAACATAGAAAAATCCACCGCTACTTCTGGCTGTGACTGTTCCTTTTAAAAAGTGATTAAACCCACCACGGACAAGTACGGTTTCACTATCGTTAATATAGTGAATTTGTCTATCAACAAGATAGGGAGAGAGTTTTTGTGTATTTAAAAGCCTTTTTAATGACTCTTTTATATTCTCTTTATTTTTTTTCAGTCCACTATTTAGTGCTAAAAACCGTTCATCTATCTCATCCCTAAGTCGCCCCTCATGGTCAAAATAACTGCAAATTTCAAGAATCTCACTAGGGATGATAATCTTATCCAACCAACCTCTAAGCTCTCCATCAAATCCCATCTTTTTAAGATATAGAAAATACTCTACTATTTTTACAAACTCATAAATTTCATAAATTTTCAGCGTTCCTGATTTTTTAAGATACATCAGCGGCGAGTCTAAGTTTTTAATCTCTTTGGGAGCTTTAAAGTCTGTTTCAGAAAGTTTTTGGATAAAACGAAAATGAAGACCTGCATCACCCTCCATAAAGAGTGGTTTTTCTCTGGCTAAAAAGTTTTTAAAATTATCTAGAAAATCAACTAAATCAAGTTTGGAGATGATACTTTTCATTCTTTAATAGAGCAGTCTTCGATGGAATAGATAGTTCCCGTAATATTTTTATTGGTAGCTTTTGCCATGAATGAGAGGGTTCCTCTCTCTAAAATATAGTTTTCTTGTGTTACAGTTGCTTCTTTACAGATAATAGTTTTTCCTTGTGTAAAAGCATTTATCAAAGTTCTATTTTGTTGTTCAGTTTTTGAGAACATAAACTCATAAAGAATTGCAGATGCAAGAACCATCATAAATAGTGTGAATACGACAGTTTTTCCACGGGTTGTTAAAAGTTGTGATTGTGATAGTAAAATAGCCAATATTACAATAAAAATAAGACCAAGTATAATTTGCATCTAGTTTTGTCCTCTTAGTTGATAAGTGATATCCCCAGCGCCAAGTCCGATGATAACTCCTTCTTTTAAATCTTGAATCGTTTCGTCATTTTTGATAATCCGAAGAATCCCATCTTCTTTGGAAATAGCATCCGCAAAAAGTGGTTTATAGTTTTTAAAATGTTTTTCAAAATCTATCTCTTTTTTCTCTTCCCCGGTTGTGTAAACAGGTAGTATAACCAACTCGTCAATACCTGCAAAACACTCTTTAAATTTCTCTAAATTGTCAATTGTTCTTGAGTATTTATGAGGTTGCCAAATCGCAACTACTTTTTTCAGTCCTAAAAGCCTTGCGTATTTTCTAGCGGATTTTATCGTCACTTCTATCTCAGTAGGGTGGTGTGCATAATCATCGATGATGACATGGCTCTCATCTTTCTCTAAAATATCAAAGCGTTTTTTGATGCCCTTGTAATTTTTAAGATTTTCTCTTACCTCTTCAAGAGGGTTTTGTGTCATGGCTGCAAGAATTGTCAGAGATGCATTGATAGCGATATGTTCCCCTGCACCAAAGACTTCAAAAGTACCTAAATCTTTGAGGACAAATGAGGTATAAGGTTCCCCATCAATGATAATAGTATCTATCTTTTTAATGTCAGAACTTGGATAAAGACGAATAGCTTCGATGTCTGTAAGGGTTGAAAGAAACTCATCCTCTGCATTGATAACTCTAATCTTTGCTTTTTTCAAAAAAGTTCTATAAGCATCATAAAAAAGTTCAAGATTATAATCATAAAATTCCATATGTTCAGGTTCAGCATTTGTGACGATGGCGATATATGGATTTGTGTTTAAGAAACTAGCATCACTTTCATCCGCTTCAAAGATAAGATTGTCATTGTTTACAAAATGCATGTTAGAGCCAAACTGTTTACTTTCCGCTCCGATGATAACTGAACCATCTATAACAGAGGCTAACATCGCACTAGTGGTGCTTTTACCATGTGCTCCACCTACTGCAAAAACTTTTTTTCCTTTGAGGATAAAAGGGAGGGCATCTTTTCTAGATAAACAAAGCATCTTTTTTTTGCCAGCTTCAATGAGTTCTATATTGTCCTTTTTTACTGCAGCGGAATAGATAACAATATCTTGGTCTATAATATTTGAGGCAGATTGTGGGATGTTTACCGTGATGCCTTCATCTCTAAGGCCTTTAGTGATAGGAGACTCTTTCATATCAGATCCACTGATATCGTAGCCATTTTGTTTTAAAAATCTAGCTAGTGCAGAGAGCCCAATACCGCCAATCCCTATGAAATGTATCTTATTTGACATATTCGCTTATCCTTAAAAGTGCATCTTTGGTTTTTTCTTCATTTTCAACTAAAGCTATTCTTACATGTTTGGTATTAAAGTCCCCTCGACTGAGGTATGAACCAGGTAAAACTTTGAGATTTTTCTCTTTGAAGAGTAGTTTGGTAAATTCTAAATCATCCTCAACTTCTAACCAAATATAAAAAGTTGATTTTGGAATTTTGATACCTAGTATCTCTTTTGCCAAAGCAAAGCTTTTTCTATATTTTTCTCTGTTTTCTTCCACATGAGCTTCATCACTCCATGCAGCTGCTGCAGCGTGTTGTAGAGGAAGAGGTGAAGCACATCCGATATAAGTTCGGTACTTTGTATACGCTTTTAAAATATTAGCATCACCTGCTATAAATCCAGAACGAAGCCCAGGTGCTGAACTTCTTTTTGAGATTGAGTTTATGATGAGGATATTTTTAAAACTCTCATTTCCAACATGTTTTGCAGCTTCCAAAAGTGATGGGTCTGGTTTATCGTTGTAAATCTCGCTATAACACTCGTCATTGATAAGTACAAAATCATAATCAACTGCTGCTTTTGCCCACTTTGAAAGCTCTTCAAGCGTCAAACTTGAAGTGCATGGATTGTTGGGAAAATTGATGACAACAAGGTCACACTCTTTTAACTGTGTTGGATTTATCTCTGCTTTAAAGTTGTTCTCTTTTGTCAAATCAAGATGAATTATCTTTGCACGACTTGCTATGGCTGCACCCTCATAAATCTGATAAAAAGGGTTGGTAAACGCCATGACAGGCTCTTTTTTATCATGTAGCAGAAATTGAGGGAAGTTAAACAGTACTTCACGAGTTCCAAAAGTTGGAATGATTTGATTGTTTTCAAGGGTAATCCCAAAACGCTTTTTAACAAATTCTTTCTGAGCATCTTTTAAAATTGCTTCGCCAGCAGTTTTTGGATATTTGTTTAAAAGTCCAGATGCATCTTGGAGTGTTTTTTGTATAAAGTCAGGTGTTTGAAACTGTGGTTCACCGATGGTTAAAGTTAGAGGTTCATAATCACTGTTTGGTGTAATGTCTTCTAAAAGAGAAGTAAGTTTTTCAAAAGGATAAGCTTCAAAGTTCATCTGGTTCCTTGGAATTTTATTGATTATAGCTATTTACCTCTTCAATAAGTCTTTTGGATAAACCCCAAAATTTTGGAAAAATAGTTTAGAAAAATGTCCTTGATGTTTATATCCTACCTCTTTAGCAATTTCTCCAATAGTCAAAATTTGTTCTTTTTTTTCTGGTGTTCTGCTTCCTGCATATACTTTGAAATCATGTTGGGCTAGATAGAGTGCAGTTGCCTTGCCCATCCCTGAACTTGCACCCGTAATTAAAACTACTTTTTTAGAATCTTTCATCTATTAAAATTTTAAACTCTGTACTTTTTTTATCTTTCAAACCAATTTTTTTGGCAAGTTCTGGTTTCATAACATGATAGCCTAAAACTGCACGAACTTTATCTTCATCTTTTAGCACAATATCAACTTTTACAGATTTTTTGCTTTTTGCTAAGATATTGTTTTTGTATTTGATTTCATCTTTTAGCCAAGCGAGTGGTTTAGCATCTCTATCTTGACTCTCTTTTTGAAACTCTACAGTTTTTACTACTTTGTCATTGAGATAAATTTTTAGTTTAAAAAGCCGAGTAGGGTGGAGTATGATGTCATGGGTTATTTTATTGTGGATAATAATTTCAAAGCTATCGCTATGTTTTGTGAGGTTTAAATCTATATACTTTTTAGCATCTTTTATTTTTTTACTCAGAGCTGAAAATCCATGATAGGCATGTGTTGGGGTATCAAATCTATCTGTTAAAGAGCCACGAACTTGAGGCATGTGACATGTGATACAGTTTTCCTCTTTTGTATTTTGTGAGATTTTTGTAATGTTTTCATCCACGGGAGAAAATACACAATATTTTTCGCCACTCTTTTTTTGGATGAGAAGTTTTTGCTTTTTGTGTTGTGTGTGGCATGTGAGACAGACATCACCATTTTTAAAGATTGGGTTATCAGTTTTTATCTTATGATAATCCGACCTCTGTTTACTCTCTCTTGTACCGTAATAAACTCTTTTTTTATCGCTTACTATATATTTGTCACCTTTTTCGGTTGGGTGTATATCAGCGATTCTATGACACATGGCACAAGAGACACCATCATCTATGCTTTTGTCACCTTCTTGGGCTACAGCGGTACCATTTATAAGTCCCTCTATATCCTCTGCTGCTGGAGCATGGCAAGTTGCACATACATATTTTTGTTCTTTACTTAGTGGATTTCCATCCCACATAGCTTTATGGGCTGCATTGTTTAGGATATTTGAGTGACGATGTTTTGAGTGTTTGAACTCTATATAGATATCAAGATGGCAACGAATACACTTTTTGTTTGGGGCAAATTTACCTTTTACTTTTATCACTTCATCACTAGGAATGTCTGCAATATTTCCAAAAAGAAGAGTTGATAAAAAGAGAAATAGGATTAGCTGCATTATACAAACTTCAGAAACAAAGCTCCACAAAATGCGATACTTACAGTAAACAGAAGTGTAAGAAAATTTTGCATCTTATGAGTTAACTCTCTTTTCTTTGAGATAAATTCTACAAGTTTAACAGCAGGAAAGACGGCAAAAGCTAAAAGAGCCATCATAAAGACAAGAGTTATTACAATCTCTTTCACTTTTCAAACCAATTTAACTGTTCTCTTAAATTGACTACTTCTCCTACAACGATAAGGGCAGGAGTTGGTAAATCTTTTGCTAATTCATAGATGTTTTCTAGTGTTCCTACTACTGTTTTTTCGTCTTTTGTAGTCCCTCGACTGATAACTGCGATAGGATAATCTTTGGGCTTTCCAATCTCTATCAACTTAGATGCAATCTTTTTTAATCTATGAAGCCCCATCAAAAATATGATAGTATCATCTGTTTTATAGTTTTCCCATGGGATTTGTGAGTGGTCTTTATTGCTGCTTTCATGTCCAGTTACGACTCGAAAAGAGACTGTAATACCACGATGAGTTACAGGGATTCCTGCATACTCTGGAACTGCTATGGCAGATGTGATACCAGGAATAAATTCAAACTTAATTCCTCTCTCTTTTAGATAAATAGCCTCTTCTCCACCACGACCGAAAACAAAAGGGTCGCCACCTTTTAGTCTCACAACACACTTATATTTTAAGGCATTTTGATAAATGACTTCATTTATCTCCTCTTGTGGAAGTGTGTGATGAGAGTCTTCTTTTCCCACATATACAAATTCACATCCATCTTTTGCCTCTTTTAAAATATCAGGATTTGCTAAACGGTCATATATGATAATATCTGCTTCTTTTACAAGACGAAGTGCTTTGACTGTCAATAATTCAATCTCTCCAGGTCCCGCTCCAGTTAGATAAACTTTGCCCATTATTTTAAGCCCTCATAGATAAATATTCCCGATGGTTTAGCAATATCTTTTATCTCTTTTATTTGAGTCCAATCTTTTGTATTTAAAACAACTATTTTATTTGTGTCATTGACTGAAACATAAAGATAAGGATTCTCTTTTGACCATCTAACATGCAACACTTTTCCATCATATTCAAATCGTTTTATAATCTCTAATGTTTTTGTATCGATGATTTGAATAACTGGGAATTTTTTACCGCTATAAGTTACAGCCATGTGCTTTTTATCAGGACTCAAAGAGGTAAATACTGGCATTCCCTCAGTCGTTATACTTTTTATAAAGTTGAAACTTTTATCATATACTAAAACTTTATTATCTCCCACAGCGGGGATAAAAGTCTTATCAAGGCTTAGTGACCAAAACCCAAAGTGGGGTACTTTCAAAACAGGTTTATTACCATCAGCGGTAACTTTTATCTCTCTATACTCCATCTTATCCAAGTCAACAACACCAAAGCTTTTGGTTAGAAAAAATCCAACGATATAAGTGTTGTCTTGTATCATGGCATCAAAGGGCATCTCGCCAACTTTTATCTCTTTATGGATTTTAAATGAGGGTTTATCGCCTGTTGGTGTTTCATCTTTTAAAATAGTCACTTTATCACTATCCATTTGTGCAAATATGAGGTAATCTTTATAGATTTTTATACCAACATTTTTACTTCCAGTTTTTATCTTATCTATCGGTTTTAAATCACGAGTTAGGATGTCAACAGATTTGTCATCATAGTTTGCAACCGCAATATAGTTTTTTCCGATAGTAAAACCAATAGCCGATTTGCTAGTTTTATACTCTGCTAAAGGTTTTTCACTTTCAGGGTCAAACCAGACAACATAACCATCTCGGCTGATAAGATAACCATCTTTGCCATCAAACTTTACTACACCATGGTTCATGTTGTGCATCTTGGGAATCTTACTTGTTAGTTTTGTATCTTGGATAACTGCTAGGGATGAAGTTTCTCTCTCAACTACAAAGATTTTCTCTTTTGCAAATGCTACATTTGAGAGTAGGGCAATTCCTACAAATAGATTTATTAATTTCATTAAAATTGTCCTTTAATTTCGTTTTCGGTGAGATAACATGATGGGTCTTCTGCCCACATGTCTCCATAAATCGCATAAGCACGGCTTCTTGAACCACCGTTGCAGATATTTAAATAGTCACATTCAACACATTTTCCGCTAATTTCTCTTGGGTGAACACGAAGTTTACTTAGGAGTTCATCGGGTTTATCCGTCCAAATATCTGTAAAATCTTGATTGATAATATTTCCAATCATCTTTGGGAAGAATGGGTCAGGTTTTACATTTCCTTCTGAGTCAATGTTCAGAAGTTTTCGACCCGCACTATTTCCACCCCATTCAACAAGTCTTTTATGCATGGTATCTTTTAACTCTGGGTATTTTTCTCTAAATTTCTCTAAAAATAGGATTGCATCTTGTTCCATGTTCCCTGTAACGATTTCAATTTCTCTACCTGTCTCATAATACTCAAATGCTTTCTCTAAAATATACTCAACTGCTGCTCGTCTTTGCTCTTTAGTCAAATCCATTTCAAGGTTATCCAAACCACGACCACTATAAACGAGATGTGAAATATAAATCTTTGGGATATTCTCTTTCTCGGCTAATTCAAAGATAAATTGTAAATCCTCATAAGTCTCTTTTGTAATCGTGAAACGAATTCCAACTTTTGTGTCATGGTAACTATTCAGAAGATTTACCGCTTCCATGGACATTTTAAAAGAGCCGTCAAGCCCTCGAAAATGGTCATGTGTCTTTTCACTACCATCGATACTGATACCTACATAGTTAAAAGTGTCTAAAATCTTTTTAGCATTTTTTTGACCTACATAAAGACCATTTGTAGAGAGATAAGTGATGATTCCTAACTCTTTACACTTGTCGGCAATCTCAAAAAGGTCTTTTCGAGTTAATGGCTCTCCACCTGAAAAGATGAGAAACTTAACTCCATTTGCTTTTAGTTTTGGAAGTGTATCCATAATCATTTCAGTTGTTAAAGTATCTACTGCATTTAAGTCTGCCTTTGAGTAACAGTGTATACATGAGAGGTTACAGCGGTTTGTGAAATTCCAAATAGCGATACTGCCATTAAGAGATCTTGCTTTTTTGTCTTCTACGACTGAGCTAATTAAATTTGATAATCTAAACACTATTTACCTTTGTATGAAAGAATGAAGTTAGTAATGGCTTCTAGTTCGTCAGCTTTTAACTCAAATGCAGGCATGGCGTTTCGTTTGTAGCCTAATATCTTAGAAACAGCAGCAG
>DQTU01000123.1 GCA_015662615.1 Campylobacterales bacterium
CATAATTACTCTTATAGTGGAGATAATGTGCTGAGTGTTTATGCCCATCAAGTGCTTCCTCATTTTCCCATGCTTCAAGCACGACAAAAGTAGTTGGCTTATCTTTCATTTGGTAAATGTTATACAACAAACATCCCTCTTCAACTCTTGAAGCTTGAACCATGGTTCCTAGAAGTGCTTTTAACGCTTCAATTGAGTCCTCTTTTGCTATGAAAACTACTTTTTTTGTGATTGTCATCCTACAAGTTCTTGCTTGATCTTATGCTCATCCAATCCAAGTTTTGCAACATCTGTGATACCAATCGCCAATGAAAGTATCTGAGAAATATTTAAAATAGGTATTGTGATATCCCTACCAACCACACGCTCACATGACTTAACAGACTGATCCATCATAAAATGTGACTCTTTGCTGTCTACTACTAAAATCTCAGCTCCACTATCAAATGCATCTAGGGCAATATTCCCCGCTTTATTATAGGCTATTTTACTATTAGCAGATACAAGATCAAAACCATCAGCACTATTTGAGCTTCCAAATTTCACTACTTTTGCACCAATCGCAGTTAAAAGTTTTTCAGCCTCACCCTGCACTTCTGCCAAATTTTCACACTCAAAACTTCCTGCATAAAATGCAACATTAAAAGCTTCAAATGAGTGCTTAAGTTCTGCTGTTACTTTTTCAATCGTGATATTGTCCATTATCGTTTCAAGAGCACAATCTTCATCTTTTTGAACTCCAAAATGAGAACATAAAACTGCTTCAGCTTTGTCATAATATGCCATGGTTTCAGGAGTATATTTTTTAACTATTTGTGCTGGGAACTCTGCCTTTAAAGCATTGATTTTTCTAGCATTATCATTTAATGGATATTGATTACACTCTTTTTCATAAAGCCAAATTCCATCTGCACAATCAATAACTTTTAAAATTGCCTCTTTTTTCTCAGGGTACTTATCTATAAGATAATCTGCATAAAGAAACATTGAATCCCCAAAATAGTCTTGGTTATGACTTAAACTCGTAGAAGCATAATAGTCACTAATAAGGGTTTTATAATATTTAAAATCCTCTTCATCCGCAAACTCAGCTAATACTTCATGCTTAGCGATAAAATCATCTTCATTGATAATCAAATCATTAATAGCTCTAAAAGTGGAGATAGGAGTAATTTCCCAAGATGTCCCAAACAGTTCAACCGCTTTATCAATTCCAAGAGTTGCTTTTATAGATACCCCATTTATAGCAAGCAGGGTATTGGTCTTTTTAAACTTAAATATCGGCTCAAGCTCCTGAATCTCTACAAGTAAATCTTTGACTTTTTTACTACTATCGATTTTAATCTCATGTCTTTTATAATATGCTAAAAAATCTGTCTCTGCATTGAAAAAAAATGTCCTAGTATCTAGTTTTACACTCATAGTTATCCCCTGTAAATTTTCACCAAGTATATCATAATGCTTCTTTTTTAGCTCTTGAAGTATTTCGTTTGCCTTATAAAACAGCTCATAATTTTCAATCCCCTCTTCCATGATAGGTAGATATTTTTGATGTGTCTTCCAGAGTGTTCTAGCACCCTTATCATTTCCTCGCTTTATAAGCTCGTAAGCTGTAGCCCCATTTATAAAGCCTTTACAAAGATTTTTCAACGGATGGTCTGTTTTTCTAATCGTATGCCAATAATGCTCTAAATCCTCATGTGCTTCATAAAATTTATCATTTTCAATATCGTCTATAAACAGTTCTAAATGTTTTTTCATGCCAAAACCTCACTGCAAAACTCTTCACTACTCATCATTTTAAGCTCTTTAGAGATGAAGTTTTTATCATTTGAGATAATCAAATCACACCCAACATTTTGTGCCAATATATACTGCATGGTATCTTCTAGGTCTTTATAATCACTATCGGATTTCATTAAGTTGCAAGTTTGGATTACTTCTTTGTTTGAAAATTCTATAATTTTTAGAGTTTGGTTTATATCCATTATCTGTTCAAGTGCCAAAGATTTATCTCTCTTTGAAAGAATATAATAAATGGTAGTGATGATATCAGAACTCGTAAAAAGCTCTATCCCTTGGTTTATGATATAAGCATGTGTATTTAAACTAAACTGATGAAAAACTCTCTTGTCATCAAAAATATCTACAATAATATTTGTATCAAAAAATATCTTTTTATACATCCATATTTGCCTTGATTTCTTGTATTGTTAAATCTCCAAAAAGACCACTAGCACTCCCAGCTATTCGCTTTAATGCTTCTAACTTTTTTCTCTTCGAAATATCTGCATAACTCTTTTCTATCATCTCTTGAATCACAGCCGTCATAGATTTACCCTTATCTTTGGCTAACTCTTCTAAATGTTCCGCAACTTCATCATCAAAAACAAAATTTTTTCTTACAGTCATATCAAGCTCCTTTATGTAAAAACTTTTATGTATAGATTATACCATAAAAACTTCTGCTATAATATTCACATGGACAAAGAATCTCATTTTATCTCACTTTTTAACAACAAACATATCGGTGATGATGGTGCAGTCATAGATGACATGGTCTATTCAAAAGACCTATTTTGCGAAGATATTCACTTCAAACTCTCGTGGATGAGTTTGGAGCAAATCGCTTATAAAAGTATGATTATCAACATATCAGATGCAATTGTGATGAATGCCAAGCCACTATATGCACTCATCGGTATTAAAATCCCCTCCTCTTTTTCAACCACTCAAATGCAATCCTTATCAAAGGGATTTTTAAGAGCTTCCAAAGAGTACAATTTTGAGATAATTGGTGGCGATACAGTTGCAGGAGATAAGCTTGATATATCTATAACCATCATTTCAAAAAGTAAAAATCCAACATTTAGAAGAGATTTAAAGATGGAAGATTTAGTTGCATTTACTGGAGAGTTAGGAAATGTCAAAAAAGATTTAGATAAATTACTTGCAGGAGATAAAATTGATGGAAATTCAAAATTTATAACTCCAAAACTCAGAGCCGATTTTTTCTATGAAGCTTCAAAACATATCCATGGGGCTTTAGATATTTCCGATGGATTAAGTAAAGATTTATCAAGGCTTTCAAAGCTAAATAGTGTTGGTTTTGAGTTTTTTACCCCTTTAAAAGAAGATATTTTATGTAGTGGAGAAGAGTATGAGATACTTTTTACCTTTGATAGGGGAAATTTAGATATTATAAAGGATATTGCAAAAAAACATGAATTAGACATAACAGTTTTTGCAAAAGTCATTAAAGGCTCGTACGAGTCTGAGTGTAAAGAAAATCATTTTTAGGAATTTTTGTGGATAGACTATTTTACTTAAGCCATGGTGCGATAAATATACACTTTTCAAAGAACAATAAAGACTTTGTTGTCAGCGAAATACCCCTTTATGAGTTTAGCGGAGAGGGCGAACACCTCATACTAAAAATTAGAAAAAAAGACCTCACAACTTGGGATATGTTGAAAAAACTTGGAGATGCGACAGGTGTCAAGATGCGAGATTTTGGATATGCGGGACTCAAAGACAAAGATGGCATGACAGTGCAAAACATCAGCATGCCCAAAAAACTTGAACACACTCTGGAAAATTTTCAACATCCAAATATTAAGATACTGGAGCGAACTTACCACAAAAATAAACTAAAAACTGGACACTTAAAAGGAAACCGTTTTTTCATCCGTCTTAAAAAAGTAAATCCAACAGATGCACAAAAACTAAAACAAGTTCTAAAAACGATGAAAAAAGAGGGATTTCCAAACTATTTCGGCTATCAAAGATTTGGTCGAGATGGAGACAATTACGATAGAGGTCGAGGGATTTTAGAAGGTAAAATCAAAGAGCGAAACAAAAAAATGCGAAACTTTTTCATTTCAGCATATCAAAGTCATCTATTTAACCTATGGCTAAGTAAACGAATAGAGATAAGCAGACTTTTTGCTTCATTTAACGAAAAAGAGTTGTTTGAACTTTTCAACTTTCCAAAAGAGGTTATCAAACAGATGAAATCTCAAAAAAACTTTTTCAAGATACTTCCCGGAGAAACGATGCACCATTATCCACATGGCAGAGTTTTTATCTGTGAAGATATAGATGCAGAGTCACAAAGATTTGCAGATAGAGATATAACAGTGGCAGGACTACTTCCGGGATACAAGACAAGCGTCTCTTCAGGGCTAGCTGGAAATTTTGAAAAAGATTTTACAAAAGAGTGTGAACCTTTTATCGAGAAGATGAACGGAACAAGACGCTTTGCATGGATTTGGGCAGATAATATCGAGTCCACCTACAAAGAGGATGAAGCATGGTTTGAATTTAGTTTTTCTCTGCCAAAAGGAAGTTATGCGACTGTGTTTTTGGAAGAGTTAACACATCAAATAGAGCGTTAGCGTTTACTAAAGCCTGCTTTATCAACTTTACCTTTTTGACATCCACCTTGGGCATTTTTAGCACCTTTTAATAGTTTAGAGATATCCATACTTTTTGAAATTTCACCCGATAGATTTATTTGGATCTCGGTGATGAGTCCTTTATGACACATCATCTTTACTTTTCTTCCCGTACCTTTTCCAAAACTTTTATCAAAAGCTTGCATCAACTCTTTTTTGGTTAAAACTTTTCCCATTTTTTTAGCAAAAAGATTAGCGACGGCAGAGTTGTTAACTTGGTCTATCAAAGAGATAGAGTCTTCAAAATACAGATCCGCACTTTTACCATAACAAGTTCCATGTTTTTTCCACTCATGTTTATGTAATCCACTTTTGGCTGCGGGCATCACTCTGAGTAAATCATTATAAAGTTTTTTATCAAGCCATACTTTTTTATCACCTCTGCAATTTACACGATTTCTCGGTTGTGGCCAAAGACCATGGAGGGTAAAGTGTGAAGAGGTATAGGCGTTTAAGTCTACATTTCTACACTCTCTTTTATTTCGGTGGGTTTCGCAAAAGGCATTTTGCCAACTGAGCGCTAAAAGATTGTTTGTTGATACTTTTGAAACATACTGTTTGCTGCCATCCTGTTTATTTTGAGTATAGGCAAATGCACCGATTGAAAGTAGGACTGAAAATAGGATTATTGATAGTTTTTTCATTGTATTCCTTGGCTAAAGCATAAGTATACCAACTTAATTTAATATTCTGCTATAATCCCCTTCATGTATACAGAAAAACAGATAGAAAAATATAAATTTATTAAATATACAAGAGAGTTAGAGCGATTTGTCAACCGTGTTGTAAGTTTTTTTCAAAAAGAGAATGCCACAAGGGAGCGATTTATTGAGCTTCGTGATAGGATATTTCAGCCGTTGGATAATATCGAAAAAGTTGAGTTAAACAACCATTATCATATCGAGCTTGAAAAGTTTGTTGAGATTACAGCCAATTTACCCGAGAGTACAAAAGAGATGGAAGAGATTCAAAAAAACACACTTCATCAAGCAAACAGGCTTAGGATGATCAAGCGGAAAAAGAACACAACAAAAGATAAACATAGAAAAAGAGCAATTGAAAATGAGGAGAGGCTCTATTGAACGAAGAACTAAAAATCGGAACTATAAATCGTCTGAGAATTGACCGAGACAGCGACCATGGACTCTACCTTGTAACAAGCGATGACTTAGAAGATGTTTTGTTACCAAAAGCTTATGTAACAGATGAGATGCAGCTTGATGATGAGATAGATGTTTTTATCTATACTGATTCTGAAGATAGGATAATTGCAACTACTAAAAAACCATACGCCATGCTTGGAGAGTTTGGACTTTTTGAAGTTGTAGACTCTGCACAATTCGGAGTTTTTGTGGATTGGGGATTGCCAAAAGATCTGTTTGTTCCAAAATCGGTTCAGAAAAATCCATTTGAAGTGGGGAAAAAATATATCCTCATGGTGGCTTATGACGAACAGACCGATAGACTTTTTGGCGATAGTCGAATAGGAAGATACTTAAGCCATGACACTAAAGAGATGCAAGATATCAAAACTGCTGATTTGCTTGTGGTGGCACGAACACCTCTTGGGTGGAAAGTAATTGTAGATTCAAGATTTGAGGGTATGCTTTACCATGATGAGATTTTTGAAGATATTCATGTAGGTGATCGCAAATATGGGTATATCAAAAATTTGAGAGATGATGGAAAGTTTGATATCTCACTTCAACCTATCGGAAAAGATAAAGAGCTTGTTGCAACTGAAAAAATCATTACACTTTTAAACGATAAAAAGCAGATGCCGTATAACTATAAAAGTGATGCCCAAGATATAAAAAAGATATTTGGTTTGAGTAAAAAGAACTTTAAAAAAGCATTAACAAAACTCAAAGATGACGGCGTTATTGATATTGATGAAACTGGTATAAGGCTCGTATGAATACCATAATCATGATATTTGCCTTACCATTAGGCATATTTATACTTTTAGGCGAAAACAGAGCAAGAGCCAAATA
>DQTU01000159.1 GCA_015662615.1 Campylobacterales bacterium
CACCCCAAATTGTTCTAATCATACTAGGCCATGGTTTTTGTAATACACATAAAACCTTTCTCCCCTACTGGTGTTGGTGTACCATCTTCTTCAATTACCTCAGCGATAATTCCAGGTAATGGAAATGTTGCACATCCCGGTTTGATTGGAGTTGCAAAAGGAAGTGGAGAGATCATGTGTCCCCCTGTTTCTGTTTGCCAATAGGTATCAACAATTGCACAATTATTATTTCCAATATCTTCATAGTACCATTTCCATGCAGGAGGATCGATAGGCTCGCCAACCGTTCCAAGTACTTTAAGAGAACTTAAATCATATTTTGACGGTTCATCTGCACCCATTTTATGTAACAATCGTATAGCTGTAGGAGCCGTATAAAATTGATTAATTTGATACTCTTCTACCATTCTCCAACATCTTCCCGCATCAGGGAAAGTAGGAACACCTTCAAACATAATAGTTGTAGCTCCCATAGCAAGAGGTCCATAAACAATATAAGTATGTCCTGTAATCCAACCTACATCAGCAGTACACCAATACGTGTCATTCTCTTTTACATCAAATACCCACTCCATAGTCATTTGAGCCCAAAGGATATATCCGGCAGAGCTATGTTGAACCCCTTTTGGTTTACCTGTACTTCCTGAAGTATAGAGTAAAAATAGTGGATCTTCACTATCCATCGCTTCTGGTTCACACCTATTTGATTCACTTTTGATCAATTCATTATAACTGTAGTCTCTTCCCTCTACCCATGTGATATCTTCATTGTTTCGCTCAACAATACACACTTTTTTAACACACTCACAACCCTCTTCCAATGCTTTATCCAGAGTAGGTTTAAGCATATACGGTTTACCTTTTCTAAATGCTCCATCAGCCGTCACAACCAATTTTGCTTCCGCATCAATAATTCTATCTCTAAGTGCTTCAGAAGAGAATCCACCAAATACAATCGAATGAATAGCACCAATTCTAGCACACGCCAACATCGTAATCGCAGCTTCAGGAATCATCGGCATATAAAGAACAACTCTATCCCCTTTTTTGATATCAAATTGGTTTTTAAACATGTTTGCTGTTTTATTGATTTCATAACTCAACTCTCTATAAGTTAAGATCGTTTGATCACCGTTGTCACCCTCAAAAATAATCGCTGCTTTATTCTTTTTCGTATCTAAATGTCTATCTACACACTGTGTACAAACATTTAGTTTTCCATCTACAAACCATTTATAAAATGGTGCGTCACTCTCGTCTAAAACTTTGGTATAAGGAGCAATCCAATCAATCTTCTCATTGGCATAATCTCCCCAAAACCCTTCGTAATCATCATCAGCTTTTTTAACTAAAGCATGATACTCGTCCATACTCTTAATTCTTGCATCTTTAACAAACTCTGCATTTGGTTGGAAAAATTCTTTGTTCATCGTATCCCTTTCATTTTGTTTAGTTTTATAAATATCATTGCTGTCATGATAGCATCATTTAGAGCATCATGCTTGCCCATAAACGGCAATTTTAACTCTTTCATAATTGTATCAAATCTTAAATCCACATTTCCCTGAGGAATTGCCCCTATTTTAAAATCATAATAGAGTGCTGAAACCTCAATTTGCTCATTTGGTAAAGTGATACCAATACGAGGTTTCAGCACTCTGTTAATCATCGCTACATCAAACTCTAAATAATATCCTACCAATTTTCTATTACCAATAAATGCTAAAAAATCTTCGATAACCTCATCAATCTCTGATGCCTCTTCTAAATCACAACATCGAATACGATGTATCTTGATACTCTCTTCATTCATGACACTTTTGGGCTTCACAAAGCGTTCAAACTTTTGGCTCGTTAAGATTTTATTATCTTTTATCTTCACGGCACCGATTGATATTATATCATCCACTTTTGTATCCAAACCAGTTGTTTCAACATCAAAACAGATATACTCATCTGATTCTGATTTATCAAAAAGATAACGATATCTCTCATCAAGTAAGTTCTTTTGGTTAAAGTACTGTTTGATTTTATTAAACAAGAGTAATTTTATCCTAATAAGTTTAACTTATAATGAAATATTATAAGCTTTTTAAATTTATCTACTGTTTTCAACGCATCTTTGAGTAAATCCTTCTCAATTTTCGATAATTTTTTAGGATTTAGAAAATTAGTGATTTCTTCTCCTCTGTCTAAATGGGCCAAATTACTTTTAAGACGAAGGGTCAGAAAAAAGTTAAAAGACTCAATCAAATCACTTGTTAATGCTCTATCTATCACACCCATGTCATTTAACTTTTTAAGCCGAACAATTGTGTTTGTCTCTACGATATTATGTTCAAGGCTCAAACTCCTCACACCATGAACAATCGCAAACAATCCCCCTTTTTTGATATCAATTCCCTTTTCATCTACAATGAACTTTGTAAACAATCCAAGAGGTGTTTCAAAACTAATAGAGGCTTTTGCAAAATGTGTAAAAAAAGCACTACCTGTTTCAATTTTTTTATATAGATATGATTTCACATGCTCTAATAGTTTACCATCCCCTACCACAGCAATTGCATCATACACAATAGCCAACTACATAAAAGAGTCACTATCTTTCACCTCAATCCACTCTGAAATTTTCTCTTTAAACTGAAGTTCTGTCATGACCCACTCAGGATTGCTTATCATGATATCACCCGGACATTTTGGATAACCAAATCGCATCAAGGTCTCTGTAAACTCCTTGGTAAATGTTTCCAACTCTTGTTTTTCAATTTGGCATTCATTTGAAAGTATCAAAGCATTATCTTGGTCAGTTTTTAAAATCTGCTCTTCCCTGCCCTCACTTCCCATGACAATCAATACAGAATTTTCTTTGATTTCATTTGGAGCTGTGAGCAAAAAGAGCTTTTAAAATATTTTCTCATTGAGCTGACTAATCAATTTTGCGATATATCTAACCTTCACACCTTTAGCAAAAAGTGTTTTTATAACTCGAATTAACTTTTCACTAGCCTCCTGCAAAGCTTCAACATCATCAGCTACTTCTATCTCATTTGAAATAGCATAAACATCAGAGGCAAAAAAACTAAGCAGTGAGATGTGGTCTAACACTCCTACTAAGTTCCCCTCATCATCTCTGACAATTTAACACAATGTTTTGTCATTTTCAATTGGGCATTAAATAAAAACTCATTTTTATTTATCTCAATCAAACCAAAAGTAGCAAGTTTTAAAATTGAATCATCAGCATTTAATCTTTCTAAAACAAACTTTTCTCTAAAATCAGCATCCGTTACAATTCCTAATTCATTTTTATTTTCGACAAGTAAAGAGGTAACTTTCTCAGATTTCATCTTTTGGACGGAATCATAAATAGAGAGTGTTTCATCCACAATTAAAGGCTTTTGAATATAAGCATCTTTCACACGAGCTATCATGAAGTTTGTTAACTCTTTAGTCTGCTCATGCTCGGTTGAAGCACTTAGCCTTTGTGAAATTGATTGAAAAAATACTGCTCAAAAGCATCATTTTCATGAAGAATCTCTATAAAAATATCTCTAGGCATTAGATAACAGATACTCTCCTCTACCGTAACAAAATCATTTTTGACATGATTTTCTATAAGCGAAATAGAGTCAAAAAATTCATGAGCACTTATAAGAGAGTCAACTTCATCTTCAACTCTCTCTTGCACCACACCCTTAATGATAAAGTATAAAAATTCTGGCATTGCACCATGTGAGAGAATAGTTTCATCTTTCCCAAAATATGCAATGTCAAGATTCTCGACAACTCTATTTAAAATACGAAAATTGAGTTTATCAAAGGGAGGAATCCCTTTGATAAAACTCTCTTGTTCAAGTAAACTCAAAAACTGCTCCTAATGCTCACTAGCACCCTCAGCACCGATACCAGTTTGACTTCTGATATTTTGAGCTTCAAACGCATCTCTCTCTTTTTGAGCTTGTTCACTATTATCAGTAATTGAAAAGAACCAAATACTAACAAATGCTACAGTCACAGAGAATAGTGCTGGATATTTATAAGGGAAAATTGCTTCTGCATTTCCTAAAATCTGCACCCATACAATTGGACCTAAGATTACAAGCATCATCGCTGTAAAAAGTCCTAAACTTCCACCGATAACCGCACCTCTTGTTGTCAATTTTTTCCAGTAGATAGATAAGAAAAGAATTGGGAAGTTAGCAGATGCTGCAATCGCAAATGCAAGTCCTACCATAAATGCAATGTTTTGTTTCTCAAATATGATACCAAGGATAATTGCAATAACTCCTAAAACAACTGTTGCAATTTTAGAAACTCTCATCTCTTTTTGCTCATCTACTTTTCCTGTCGTAAACGCATTTGCATAAAGGTCATGCGATACTGCCGAAGCACCAGCTAAGGTTAATCCTGAAACCACCGCTAAAATAGTCGCAAAAGCAACCGCAGAGATAAATCCAAGGAATAAGTCGCCACCAACTGCATGACTTAAGTGAATCGCAGCCATGTTGTTACCACCAAATAGTGTTCCTTTAGCAATATCTAAATACTCTGGATTTTGCGAAACAAGAACAATCGCACCAAAACCGATGATGAAAGTAAGGATATAAAAATACCCGATAAAACCTGTCGCATAAAAAACTGATTTTCTAGCCTCTTTTGCATCTGCTACGGTAAAAAATCTCATCAAGATATGAGGAAGACCAGCCGTACCAAACATAAGAGCAACACCAAGTGAGATAGCAGAAATTGGGTCACTTACAAGTCCACCTGGGCTCATAATATCTATACCATTTTTATGTACTTCAGTCGCACCTTTGAATAATGCTTCAAAGCTAAATCCAAAGTGATAAAGAA
>DQTU01000042.1 GCA_015662615.1 Campylobacterales bacterium
ATTTGGAACAGCAGGCAACTACAGATGCTAACGATATAGAGCAAGAGATTGTACAGCAAATTGAAGAGCAACAAGCAGAAGAGCAACAAACAGATGAGCAACAAACAGAAGAACCTGCAGAAGATCAACAAACAGAAGATCAACAAACAGGAGATCAACAAACAGGAGATCAACAAACAGAAGAACCAATAGTTTATGCTCCAACCTATATAAGTTTAAGTGGATTTAAAACTTGTTATGAGATAGGAAGTAGTGTAAGTTTCTCTTTTAGTTCAAATGGTACTGCACCTATAACATTTACTACTTCAAATTTAACTTCACCTCTAACTCAAAATTCGAACTTCATAATTGCATCAAACATTCAAGCAGGAACATATAGCGGAACCATTACAGCAAGCAACTCGGCTGGTAGTAATTCAACCTCATTTAACTTTGTAGTAAAAGAGAATTGTGAAGATGAAGCTTTAAATATACCAGAAAGTGGTATGCCATCTATCCCAAGTGATACTCCAAGTGGTTATGATGCTACAAATGGACTTACAATGACTGACTACCTTCCTACAGATCCAAACAGTTTGACTGAATCTGCACCAGTAGGTAATGATCCAATTCCTACTCTTCCTGATGATTTAAATATAACTACTTGGATAACAAATTAAAAGAGCCAAAACAAGTTTCGGATTCCTGCTATTTGGAGTCCCGAACTTGTAAGCTTTTTAACCAAAACAAGTTTCGGATTCCTAAAAGCTTGGAAATACCTTAAACTAATTTAAATAAGTAATTTTATACAAGTAGCAAGGAGGCTTTAAATAGATGATAAGAAATTTTTTAAATATAGCTCTTTTTATATTTGCATTAGCTTTTCTTTTTTCTATTTTTCAAGATGAAAAAGAGATAGAGAGTGTTGATGTTTCTGTTTTACCAAAAGAGCAAAAAGAGATAGTTTCACAAAAAAGTTTAGATATAGAGTATGCAAAAGAAGAGGTTAATAGTCAAGTTTCACAACCTTCTGAAAAAAAAGAGAAGGTTGCAGTAAAAAAAGAGGAAGATAAAAAGAGTAAAATTATAAAAGAGATGATTGAAAATGAAGAGCTAATTCCACTAAAGAAAAGTTGGGATAGGGTAGGTGATACTGAATATAAAGTTTATGTAGAGAAAAATGAATTTCAAGATAGTGAACTACCACCTATGATGCCAAAAGTAACAAATATTAAAATTAATAATAAAGATATTATGCTACAACTTCCAGCTACTACTACAAAATCTTACATAGCATTAAAAAAAGGTGATAGTATAGAATATAAAGATTTAGAAACGATTTCTACTCCTCCTTCACCATAGTGTGTTATAAATAGTAATTTGCTAAAATACTCTTAGAAAAAGCCGAAACAACTTTTGGATTCCGTATGTACGGAGTCTTGAACTTGTTTAGGAAAAATTTAAATTTAATACAAAATAAGAGTTAATAATGATTGGTATGCTAATGTTTGTAACGGCTTTACTCTTTTTGCTTATAGGAGTTCCCGTTGCTTTTGCTTTTGGTGGAGTTGCAATCCTTTTTGCACTGCTTTTTCCTTGGGATGTTGGGCTTCAAGTATTTGAACTCTTG